>JALGTV010000001.1 GCA_029821215.1 Candidatus Zipacnadia bacterium
GTGGAATGCACCATCAATGGTATGGGTGAGCGAGCAGGTAATGCTTCCCTGGAAGAGATAGTCATGGCTCTAAAGACGCGGGCCGGTGAATTTGGGGCCACCACTAATGTCCGCACTCAGCAAATTATCAAGACCTCGCGCATGGTCTCCAACCTGACTGGTTTTGTGGTCCAGCCCAATAAGGCCATTGTCGGCGCTAATGCCTTTGCTCACGAGGCCGGCATCCACCAGCATGGGGTAATTATGGACCGGCAAACCTACGAGATAATGAAACCTGAGGATGTGGGACTAAGCGAGAGCGTGCTGACCCTGGGGCGGCGGTCGGGCCGGCACGGGTTGCGTCAACGGCTGGTGGACCTGGGCTACGAAGTCAGCGATGAGCAACTCGAGGTAATCTACCAGCGCTTCCTGGAAGTGGCTGATAAGAAAAAGCAGGTCTATGATGAAGACCTGGAGCTGATCATGCGGGAGGCGACCCGGCAAGTGCCCGAAACCTGGCGGCTGGTAGAATTGCAGACGACTTCAGGCTCAATGCCTACGGCCACGGTGAAGCTGGAAAAAGAAGGCGAGATGTTCACTGATGCTGCCTGTGGCAATGGGCCGGTGGACGCCGCCTATCAGGCTATTGACAGGATCACAGGCGTGAGTCTGGCGCTGGAGGATTACTCGGTGCGCAGTGTCACCGTAGGCCGCGACGCCATTGGTGAAGCCACGGTGCGCGTACAACGCAATGGCCAACAGGCCGTGGGCAAGGCCAGTAGCACCGACATCGTGGAGGCCAGCGCCAAAGCCTATCTGAATGCCATCAACCGGCTGCTGGTCAGAGAAAGCCGCAATGCTGGCCCCCAACAGCAGGAAACTTAATGCCAGAGCACTGGGAAGAGGATATCTTGCTAAAAGGGCGAGTAATATTGTAGAATAGGCTCAGTTCAGAGAAGAGTCCGACGGAGTCGGAGATGCAACTGCAACCTGGCCAACATGTTCATTTCATTGGCATCGGCGGGGTGTCCATGAGTGCCCTGGCGGGAGCGCTTAATGAGCAAGGATTTGAGATATCCGGCTCCGATACCCGTCTCTCACAGCGAGTCCATAAGCTGCGGGCGGCCGGTATTTCCGTCTATCACGGTCAGGCAGCGGACAATATTGGCGATGCCGACCTGATAATCTACACCACGGCCATCCGCGATGATAACCCCGAACTGGTGGCAGCGCAGGCCAGTGGCCGGCCGGTGCTACACCGCTCGGAGTTGCTAACTTTGCTGCTCGCCGAGAAGCAGCGCCTGGCGGTGACCGGCACCCACGGGAAGAGCACGACCACCGCGATGCTGGGGTCCATTCTGCTGGAGTTAGGCTGGGACCCCACCATCTTCGTCGGCGCCTACTGTGCTAATTGGGACGGCAATTATCGGTGTGGTCAGGGACAATGGGCGGTCTTTGAGGCCTGCGAAAGCGACGGGTCTTTCCGGCGCTATGAGGGCTGCTCGCAGATCCTAACCAGCATTGAGCCGGATCATCTGGATGAACACCATAACTTCGCCAACCTCCGGCGGGCCTTTGCTGAGTTTGTAGCTACGGCTGATCCAGATGGTTTTGTGGTCTACTGGGCCGACGATCCCGAGGTGGTAGCAGCTATCCAGCATAGTCCGGTGAGGACGATTTCGTATGGGTTGGAGGGGGCCCAAGCTGACGTGACAGCGGCCCAGATAACACGTAGTAGCCAGGGCGTGCGCTTTGTGCCGGTCATGTTTGGGCGGACTCTACCCGTCGTGGACCTTCCAGTAGTGGGCAACCACAATGTGCTTAATGCTCTGGCGGCGCTGGCGGCTGCCGAGCAGATCGGGATAGATGTACCGGCGGCCGGGTTGGCCTTGAGCAGCTTTAGCGGGGTAGGGCGCAGGTTTGAGCAGATGGGGTGGGTAAATGGCTGCCAGGTAATTGACGATTATGCTCACCATCCCACCGAGGTCCGCGCTACCCTGCAGGCGGCCAAAGACCACTTCGGTAGGCGCGTTATTGCTGTTTTTCAGCCTCACTTGTACAGTCGCACTCGCGACTTGATGGATCAATTCGCCTCCTGTTTCGGACAGGCGGATGTGGTGGTGATTACTGACATATATGGGGCCCGGGAGCAGCCTACCGACGAAGTCAGCGCGGAGGA
Organism: Candidatus Zipacnadia bacterium; assembly: GCA_029821215.1. Lineage (GTDB taxonomy): Bacteria > Armatimonadota > Zipacnadia > Zipacnadales > Zipacnadaceae > JALGTV01. The sequence continues at coordinate 2,159 of JALGTV010000001.1, forward strand.
ATTGTACCAGCGAGTGCGAGCTAATGAACCCGGTAAGCTGGTCCGATACATCCCCACTGCCGATGAGATAGTTGACTTTTTGCTCCAGACAGCTCAAGCTGAGGACATGATACTGACCATTGGCGCTGGCGATATTTGCCAGGTCGCCGAGCGGCTGGTCCAGACGACGCAACAATTGTAGCATAACTATCAACGCAGCAACACAGTGAGGATCACAGTGGCCACGTTGAGTCAACAGCAAGCTCGCGCCCGGCCGGGGAATCGCGTATGGCGGCTCCGGTTGGGGCAGGCGGCCAAGCTGGTGGGTGTGGTGGTGGTGCTGAGTTTTGCCTATGGGGTGGGAACCTCGTCGTATTTTTGGATTCGGGAAGTGCAGGTAATAGCCCCTGAACCTCAATTAGCCCAGCAGGCTCTGGCCCGAATCCAGGTTCCTGCCGAGGCCAGCGCCCTCTTTTATCCGGTGCGACAAATAGTCAGTGGGCTGGAGACATATCCCCCTATTAGGCGTGCGGTGGTGAAGCGGGACCTGCCGGGACGTCTGGTGGTGCATATCTGGCCCCGAACGCCGGTGGCGGCAGTCAAGTACGGCCCAACTTTCGGGCTGGTAGATGAAAAAGGAGTGTGTGTCAGTTGCGTCTCGCGGCCGCCCAGCGATTTACCCCACATTTACGGCCTGATAGACGATCCATTAGCCCCGGGCGAACAGCTTCAAGACGCCGATCAGCATCTATTGACACAATGCCTGGCGGGCGTGGCGGACAATCAGATCAAGCACGGATTGGTTATAGATTTCTCCGAGCAATATGCCATTCAGCTATGCACAGCCAATGGGGTGCGGGGTAAGGTAGGGACAACGGATAATCTGAAGCGAAAAGTTATGATGTTTGCGGGTATTCTCAAGGAGCTGGAGGGGCAGGGCAAGCAGCCGGCGTACATAGACGTGCGGGTTATGGACCGACCCGTGTGGAAGCCGCGGCAGGAGACGTAAGACCAGCCGGACGTTAGCACTGCCACAGGAATCATGGCGACGATAAGGCGGAGTCAATGATGCCAGCAATAGAATATGTAGCTGGCCTGGACGTGGGCACCACCAAAATATGCACCATAATTGCTGAGCCGGCGGCCAATGGCACTATGGACATTCTGGGAGTGGGCTTGAGCCCTTCCGCGGGGATAAGGCGAGGCGTGGTGGTTGATCTGCAGGAGGCAATTGCGGCCATAGCTGACTCGGTTGACGAAGCTGAGCGGATGGCTAATCTGCCGGTCGCGGGCGCCTATGTAGGTATTACCGGCGGGCACATTGCCGCCCGTAATGCGACCGGGCGGGTCCACGTCAATCCTACCGGAGAAGTTACTGCCGACGATGTGGAGAAAGCCGTTCAAAGTGCCTGTGATAGCGTCCCGGTGGAAACTGACCAGGAAATTGTTCATCGCATAGTCCGTGAATTTGCCATTGACGGTCAGGAGGGTATCAAACGACCAATTGGCATGAGCGGGCGGCGTCTGGATGCGAAGGTACATATAGTCACCGGGACGGCCAGTGTCCGCGAGAACCTGGAGCGCTGTGTGGGGGAGCTGGGGATCAAGGTGCAAAAGTTTGTACTGGAACCGTTGGCCACTAGCTTGGCGGTACTCACTGAGGCCGAACGCGACTTGGGCGTGGCCTTGATTGATATTGGCGGAGGTACCACCGATATTGCGGTTTTCCGGACCGGGGCCATCTGGCACAGCGCCGCGCTGCCGGTGGCCGGCAACCACATAACCCGTGACCTGGCCCAGTTACTGCATATCACTCAGGAAGAGGCCGAGGAGATCAAACGCAAGTTTGGCCTGGCTTCACCCGACCTGGCCGGCGGTGAGGAACTGATTCAGGTCACAGAGATGGGCACTGGTGAGCCAGTGCGGGTCCCCCGGCGCTTGATAGGAGAGGTTATCCAACCGCGGCTGGAGGAGATATTCACTCTGGTCGGCCGCGACCTGGAGCGAAGTGAGGCTTTTAATCTGATAACCGGTGGGATAGTGCTGTCCGGCGGCGGTTCCCAGTTGCTCGGGGCAGATAGGTTAGCCTCGGCAATACTGGGTGGCCTGCCCGTGCGGTGGGGCCGCCCCCAGAACCTGGGTAAGCTGGCTGACAGTGTAGCCAATCCCATTTATGCCACTGGAGTGGGCCTGGCGCTGCAAGCGGCCAGCGACGGCGCCTACGCTGGTGAAGTGCCCCCGGCTCGGCATCTGTCCTGGCTACCAACCATCGCTCGGTGGTGGTCAGAAGAAATAAGGCCCCGAGTTGCTCGCTATCTGCCTGCGCACAGATTCCCCTTCATCCGCCCCCCTGCCCCATAAACTTGGCGATTATGGTCTACTCGAATTACTACCAACATTCCGAAACTTTTGAGACTGACATGTGTCTATTTAGTAGATAGGTCCAAGCGGGGTATGACATGGTAAGCCCCCGCAGTGACCCCCACAGTTGTCGCGTGGTAACTATGAATAATTGTCCGCAGGCTGAGACAATCCAGGATTATGGGGATGGAGAGCTGGTGGGTGAACAGGCCCGTCTGGTTGGCGAGCATATAAGCTCGTGCCGCCGGTGCCAGCGGCTATACCGGGAACTGAAGACAGTGTCAGGTATCCTGGGTCAGCGGCCTCAGCCCACCGCTCCGCGAGGTCTTAAACAGAAGATTCGGAGAGCGATACGGGACAGTGAACCGGTACAACCCATTTCCTGCCCGGCAGCCCAAACGCTGATCTGCTCCTATCTGGATGAAGAATTGTCGGCTGAGGATGAGCGACGGGTAGAAAGCCACGTATTTGCTTGCTCCCAGTGCTACCGCATATTCAAACAGACCCAGCAGATTACCGAAGTCCTACGAGATGCCCCACCGGTGACCGTGCCGGCCGGACTGGGCGAACGAGTGGCCATTGCAGTAGCTGAGGTGGAAAAGCGGCAACCGGGAATCATCGGCTATGTGACCGGGCGGCTCTCATGGCGGACAGCCGGGGGGATACTGGCTGGGGCTGCTGTTGCCGCCGCGCTGATATTGGGCTTGATTCTGGCGCCGCATAAGTCACCTGTATATCAACCGTCGGCACCTACTCCCACCGTGGTGGCCCAGGAGCCGGCAGAAGTGCCTGCTGAGGAGACACATGTAGCGGCCGCCCCCAGCCAGGTCCGCGAAGAGCCACAAATGGCCCAGAAGACATCAGAAGAGAAGAAGATGGCTATTGCCCGAGCCTCTACCCCGGCGCTACGACGTAGACATGCTACCCCTACGCCGGCAGCCCGGCGGCCCAGCCCGGGGCTATCGGTGGCTGAGATCCCATCGGCCTCGGTGCCAGTGACTGGGGAGCGTGCCCCCGGTGAACCGGCAGCGGTGGCTGAACCAGAGCCATCACCACCGGCCCTGGCAAGTGCAGGTAGCACCCAGCCACAACCAACCATTATGGCCGCCCTCTCTGAAGTCACCGAGCCGCCTCAGCATCCGGGCCCGGAGTTGGCCACTGGACCGTCTCCGCCCCGACGGCCTACTTGGACCCCGGTACGAACTGTTCATACGACGGTGTATCGTGGTGGGGACCAGATGGATACAGCACGGTTGAGTGCGGCCCGGGATCGGTTGGATAAACGTATTGCCGCCCTTAAAGACAGTCAGTTGGGCGGCTGGACAGTGATTAAGTAACTTAAAGCTCCGTCAGTCTGTTGGTGGTAATGGCGAACTTATTTTGATTAATGGCGGGCCTATCTGCTGGGTCCGTCTTCTTTTTGTCAGGTTCTCCGAGACCGTTTCTCATTGACAGATGGCTGGACAGATGGTATTCTTTGCTCTGGGGGTAAGCCACAATGATTCCGAAGCCTGGTCCGAACTGGGCTGATTTGCTGCGGCTCTCAACGGTAGGACTGGTATTGGCCATCAGCGTCGGGTTGGGGGCTGGGCTTGGGCTGTGGTTAGATGAGCGGTGGGGCACTGGTCCGTGGCTGACAGTGCTGGGCGTAGTGATAGGGAGCGCGGCGGGGTTCATAGAATTGCTCCGCGAAGTGAATAGATATACTGGCAAAGATGAATGAGGAGCAGCAAGACTGCTTCATTAGACGAGTCTACAGTATCACCGCTGTAGTGGCCGGAGTAGTAAGCGTGGGGTTGATGGTGGCCAGACAGTGGCGATTTGTGGCGGGTTTTGCAGTTGGGGTGGTGATTGCGGCGGTAATGATATATGGGGTAGTGTTGGTGAGCAATGCCATAACCCAGCGCGGAAGCGATAGTGCCAGCGGTCAAATCACCGGGCGCAAAGTCGTGGTGTTGCAGATAGGAAAATATGGCGCGGTTATTGCAGTACTGTATGTAATAATCACTTTCACTGCCGTCAGTGGCGCCGGCATAGCGGTAGGATATGGCACGACGCTTGCCGTACTGCTTCTGACAGCTTATTGGACGGGTCCGAGCCGCGCTAAGCCACACAAGGATAGCGAGAACTTGAGCTAAGAGAGACTATTGCACAAGGTAATTACAGGCTACTTATCAGAGTAAAATGTGCAAAGTTGACCGGTTAAACCTAAACGTATGTCGGGGCACCCTTCGGCAGGCTCAGGACAGAGAGGATGCCCCTCCTACAAGTTTTGCAACAACCTCTTTAAGAGCACATTCGCGATGCACGAAGAAGTAGGCAGTTGGCTAAACATAATCGTCCAGCACTTGCCCGCTTGGGCCCACCCCTACGTGAACCTGGGGGTGGTGACCAGTTGGCTGGTGCTGGCTATGCTGTTAGTATTGGCCTGGCGCTGTAGCCGGAATTTGAAGCTGGTCCCCGAAACAGGCTGGCAGACCATCGGCGAGTGGGCCTACCAAGTGTGCGCCAGCTTTTGCGAAGGACTTATCGGGCCGGGTGGGCAGCGATATGCTCCGCTGATTGGCAGTTTGTTTGTGTATATCCTGATTATGAATATTACTGGGTTGATACCCGGATTTGAGTCCCCGACCGCCAGCCTCAATATGACCCTGGCTTTAGCGATTGTCTCCCTGGTGGCAGTGCAGTATTATGGCTTTCGTGAGCAAGGCTGGCGCTATCTGCTGCACTTTGTGGGGGAGCCGTGGTGGTTGTTTCCGCTGATGATACCGATACATCTCATCGGAGAGATAGCCCGTCTATTGTCACTATCCATCCGTTTGTTTGGTAATATCTTCGGCAAGGAGATAGTTATTGGGCAAATTTTGCTATTGGTGGGTAGCATCGTGGCCATGCATCGGATCAGTATAGTGCTGCGAGCGCCGGTAGCTGTCCTGGGCGCGGTGGTGGGTCACGTGCCCCTACTGCTGTTGGGATTGCTGGTTAGTTTCATCCAGGCACTAATTTTTGCCATGTTGGTAGGTGTATACATACAAGGTGCTGTTAAGCCGGAGCATTAAGCCAATTAGTTAGCCGGATAGGACTGAATTGTCGGCTATACAAGTCAATAAAAATTGGAGGTTGATCACTAATGTTTACTTATTTTGCCGCTGCGCTGGCTATTGCTGCTGGCTTGGGCGTACCAATAGCAGTAATTGGCGGAGCTTTAGCACAAGGAAAGGTAGGTGCGGCCGCTATGGAGGGCATCGCCCGCCAGCCAGAAGCAGCCGGAGACATTCGGACTTCGTTGATTATTACTCTGGCGCTGATTGAATCACTGGTCATTTATGCGTTGCTGACTTTCTTCTTGCTTTCCCCACATATTGGGATCTTGGTAGAGATGGCGAAGCAAAGTGCCGGTTAACGGATAGTAAGGAAGGGTGCGATGGAGCAGTTACTGCATCAGCTTGGCATTGAGCCACCAATTATCCTGGTAAATATCATTGGCTTTGTGATATTACTGGTGCTGCTGCGCCGGTATTTTTGGGAGCCGATACGGCAGTTTCTGGCCGACCGTCAGCAGCGCGTGTCCGAATACTGGAAGCAGGCTGAAGAAGCTCACGATCAAGCGGAGCAGAGACTGGCCCAACTGGATGAGCGCAGTCAACAAATTATGGCTGCCGCCCAGCAGGAGGCCCAGCAGGCCAAAGCCGAAATCCAGCAGGAAGCGCAGCGCATGATTGATGAGGCCCACCAGCGGGCCCGGGAGCGAGAACGACGGGCCGAGGAGACAATCATCCGGCAGACTAACCAGGCTTTGGCGGAGGCCCGCGACCAGTTGGCTGAACTGTCGGCTGAGGTTGCCCAGCAGGTGTTGCGGCGCAGCCTGGATGAGAAGCAGCATCAGGCCCTGCTGGATGGGGCAATTGCGGATATTGAGCGTATGGCTCAGGAGCAGCAGGAATAGAGGAAGGCAATGGGTAGTATTCGCGAAGCACGCCAGTATGTGAAGAGACTTTTAGAGATCGCCGAACAAGGCGGCGATGTGGAAGCGGTAGGCCGAGAGCTGCGAGAATTGCGGGAGGTGATGGAAAGTTCGGCGGTCGTCTCCCAGCAGGTTGAATATGAGCGGCAGGGCATCAAGCAAGCAGTGGTGGAGACAACTGTCCCTCTGACCGGCGAGCAACAACAGCGGCTAAGCGCGGCCATCCAAAAGCTGCTGGGGGGTCCGGTGGCCATACAGCAGCAAACCAATCCGGAGATAATTGGGGGGCTGCGGATAACTGTGGATGATGTGGTTATAGACAATAGCCTCCGAGGGCAACTGGCCCGGATGCTCCAGGTAGTTCATCAGGCGCCGGCCCCGGCCGAAGCTGTGGAAGAAGATGAATAGTAGATTCTGAGGTGAGATGGAGTGCGGGTCAATTCTGATAAACTAATCGCGGCCCTCCGCCAGCAGTTGGCCGAGTATGAACATAAGCTGCAGGTGGAAGAGATAGGTAATGTCGTTGAGGTTGGTGACGGGATTGCGGTAGTGGATGGCCTGCGGGGGGTAATGTCGCAGGAGCTGCTGGACTTTTCTGGCGGGGTAATGGCGGTTGCCTTTAACTTGGAGGAAGAGACGGTTGGGTGCATACTGCTGGGACCTGACGAGGAGATTCAGGAAGGCGACCAGGTGCGACGCACCGGGCGCATCGCCGAGACCAGCGTCGGTGAGGCCGTGTTTGGTCGAGTAATGACGCCGCTGGCTGAGCCTCTGGATGATCGGGGGCCCATCGCTGCCGACCAGACTCGTCCGCTGGAGCTCAAAGCGCCGGGTGTCATCGAGCGCCAACCCGTATGTGAGCCGCTGTACACGGGCATTAAGGCCATTGATGCTATGACCCCTATCGGCCGCGGTCAGCGGGAGCTAATCATTGGTGACCGCCAGATAGGTAAGACGGCCATCGCCATTGATACTATCATCAACCAGCGAGACAGCGATGTCAGATGCATCTACGTGGCCATTGGCCAGAAGTTGTCGGGGGTTCGGCGTATCGCCGCCATTCTACAAGAGCATGGGGCTATGGAATATACCTGTATCGTGGCGGCTTGCGCCAGTGACCCCGCCGCCCTGCTGTACATTGCCCCCTACGCCGGCTGTACCATCGGCGAGCACGAACGGGAGAATGGCCGCCATGCCCTGGTCATCTATGATGACCTCTCCAAGCATGCCAAAGCCTATCGTGAACTTTCTTTGCTGTTGCGGCGGCCCCCGGGCCGGGAGGCCTATCCAGGCGATATCTTCAACCTCCATTCCCGACTGTTAGAGCGGGCCTGTAAGCTCAGTGAAGAGCGCGGCGGCGGCTCACTGACTGCCCTACCCATTGTGGAGACCCAGGAGGGAGACTATTCAGCTTATATTCCCACCAACGTCATTTCCATTACCGATGGGCAGATTTACCTGGAGCCAGAGCTATTCCACCAGGGCGTCAGGCCGGCGGTCAACGTGGGGTTGAGCGTCTCACGGGTGGGTGGTGCGGCCCAGCCGCAAATGATGCGCCAAGTCAGTGGGCGACTGCGCACTGACCTGGCCGCGTATCGGGAATATGAGGCATTCACTCGCTTTGCGTCTGAGCTGGATGAACGAACTCGGCAGATTCTGGGCCGCGGCCAGCGGATGGTGGAAGTGCTCAAACAAAGACAATATGCCCCGCTCTCGTCCGTGGAGCAGACCATCGCCATCTTTGCCGGCACGCGCGGGCACTGGGATGACATTGAGCCTGACCGGATTGACGAACTTGAGCCGCAACTTATTGAGTTTATATACGAGCACCACCCGGATGTTGTCGAGACGCTAACCGAGACGGAAGAGATTGAAGAGGAGATGGCGCAGCGGCTGACCGACGCGGTAGAAGAGTTTAAGGGTTCTCTGGAAGCTGAGCCGAGCGACCAGGAATAATAGGGAGAGAATGGGACGCAACAATGGCGCTTAATCTGCGAGTGCTGCGGCGAAAAATCCGGACCGTGCGCCACATCCAGCAGATTACTCGGGCCATGAATCTGGTGGCCGCGGCTAAGCTGAGCCGGGCTCAGCAAATTGTCCAGGCGGGCCGATCCTATTACGAGCGCCTGCGCCAGGTGACCGAGCATGTGGCGGCTGTCGGCGAGCTGGATCATCCGTATTTGCAGGCGCAGCAAGTCAATGCGGTGGCGGTATTGGTAGTAGGGGGAGATCGGGGGCTGTGCGGCGGATTTAATAGTAGTATATGGGAGAGCGCCGCTGAATATATTGCGAGCCAGACCGTGGCGACTAGGGTAATGACGGTGGGCAGCCGCATGGAGCGATTGGCGCGGCGGGCCACAGTTGATTTGGTGCGGGCGTGGCCGGGCTTGAGCGGGCCGCAGGATGCGGGGCTGGCGGCAGAAATAGCGAGTGTGGTGCGAGGAACGTATGAGCAGGGCGAGGTTGAGGTAGTCCAGGCAGTTTATGCCGATTTTGTGTCGGTAGTGCGACATCCGGTTCGCAATGAACAACTGCTGCCTATTGTTAGGCAGGGAATAGCTGGTGAAAGAGAAGCGGAGTATCTGTTTGAGCCACCCGCCGAACAGCTACTAAGCTGGCTGTTGCCGCGGGCGGTAGACGCAGAAATCCGCCGTATATTGCTGGCTACACACACGGCTGAACAGGCAGCGCGGATGATGGCCATGAGAGCGGCCACCGACAACGCCGAGGACATGATAGAGGACCTGACTCGCCAATTGAACCGGGCCCGGCAGGAAGAGATTACCGCTGAGCTGTTGGATGTAGTGAGTGGAGCTCAAGCGGTAGGTGAAGAATGAGTAGCAAAATCACTTGCTGGCAGATGAATGGACTAATATGGCTATAGGTGAGATAGTAGAGATAAAAGGGCCGGTAGTGGATATTCGGTTCCCGACCGAAGCACTGCCCGAGCTGCTCAATGCGGTAGTGGTTCATGAAGCGCCGGGAGGTAGGGACCTCGTACTGGAGGTAGCCCAGGAACTGGGGGGGGATACGGTCCGGTGCATCGCCATGGATAGCACTGATGGGCTGGTGCGAGGGATGGAGGCCGAGGACACCGGCGAGCCCATTACGGTGCCGGTGGGCGACGAGGTGCTGGGCCGGCTGTTTAATCTGCTGGGTGAACCTATTGATAATAAACCCCCGCTGGAAGGGGAGCGCTGGCCTATTCACCGCGATCCTCCTGCCTATGAGCAACAAAGCGTCACTGAAGAACAATTTGAGACCGGTATCAAGGCCATTGACTTGCTCTGCCCATTCCCACAGGGGGGTAAGATTGGACTGTTCGGTGGCGCTGGCGTGGGTAAGACTGTCTTGATTATGGAGCTTATCCGCAATGTGGGCTATGAGCATAAAGGAGTGTCAGTATTCGCGGGGGTCGGCGAGCGGACCCGCGAAGGCAATGACCTGTGGCTGGAGATGCAGGAATCAGGAGTGTTGGAGCAGACCTGTCTGGTCTTTGGCCAGATGAATGAGCCGCCCGGGGCCCGATTCCGCGTGGGCCTGTCGGCGCTGACTATGGCCGAGTATTTTCGGGATGTCCGCGGCCAGGACGTGCTGCTGTTTATTGACAATATCTTCCGATTTGTGCAAGCCGGTCAGGAAGTGTCCGCCTTGTTGGGACGGATGCCGGCGGCGGTCGGGTATCAGCCGACTCTGGCCACCGAGATGGGTGAGCTTCAGGAGCGGATTACTTCCACGGTAGACGGCTCCATTACCTCAGTTCAGGCCGTTTACGTACCGGCTGACGACTATACGGACCCAGCGCCAGCCACTACTTTCGCTCACTTGGATGCTACGGTGGCGCTGTCGCGGGAGTTATTTGAGCAAGGGATCTATCCGGCGGTGGATCCGTTAGAGTCTACCTCGCGGCTGATAGCCCCGGATATCGTAGGAGAAAGACACTACCAGGTGGCCCGCGGAGTTCAGAAAGTGCTGCAAGCATACCGGGAACTGCGCGATATAATCGCCATTTTAGGGATAGAAGAGCTATCAGAAGAGGATCGGCAGACAGTAGGTCGGGCCCGCCGTATCCAGCAGTTCCTCACCCAGCCATTCTTCGTCGCCGAGGTGTTCACCGGTATGGAAGGGGTCTACGTGCCCCTGGAAGAGACCATTCGGAGCTTTGAGGAGATATTGGCTGGTGAGCATGATGATTTGCCCGAGGATGCCTTCCGGATGGTGGCCACCATAGATGACGTCAAACACCAGGCCCAAGAGCTGTAAGGGGGCGCCGGGCAATAGCTATGGCGGTTAGTTTTCACCTCCAACTGATGACGCCAGAGGGAGTGCTGTTCGACGGGCAAGTACAGGCGGTGATACTGCCTGGGCACGATGGCTACTTCGGGGTACTGGCTAATCACGCGCCGCTGGTAGCCGAGTTGGGCATCGGTGAGGTGGTGGTCACGCCCGCTGACGGCCAACGCCGATACTTTGCCATCACCGGGGGAATAGGAGAGGTGGGCGAGAATACGGTGGCGGTACTGGCTGATGGAGGTGAAGCGGGTGAGGACATTGACGCGGGCCGGGCCAAAGCTGCCGCCGAGCGTGCCCGCCATCGGCTGGGGGGCGAAGGACCGGAGCCGGATATTGATGTCCAACGAGCCCAACTGGCGCTGGCCCGAGCCCTGAATCGGCTGCATGTTGTCTCTGAAGTTAGCTCTTAATGCCCATGTGACGGGTCTGGCGATTCTGCCATAGCCGCCGATTATTGTGGCTCCTCCACCAGGTACAGTCCATAGCTCCAGACGGCCCATACCTGTCCCCAGGTTGACACATTTGTTCAGATAATGTATGATATGGTTGATTTTTGGGTACGTATTGACCTAAGTGGTAATTGTAGCCCAGGGTACTGACGACGAATTTATTAAAGCAAGGGTCGGTTAGTAGCGTAACTAATATGAGCGGCAGTTAGCCAATGGAGGGAATACCAATGCACCGATATTGGGTCGCCGCAGTCGTCGTTATGAGCTTGGTCGCAGCACCTGTTGAGGCCGGGGGGCCAGCTCGCCGAGTACCAGTTCGCCGAAAGCCTCCTGTAGCCAGACCCAAGCCCCCAACTCCCCCACCGGTGGTGCTCCCACCACCGGGCCATCCGCTGGAGACCGTTCCTCTTGACCACTGGGCCTATGATGCTGTCAAGAAGTTGGTGGAAGTGGGGATACTGATTGGGTATCCGGACAAATGGCTGCGCGGGGGACGGGCCATGACTCGCTATGAGTTTGCCATGGCCATCTCCCGGTTGTTGGATGCGCTGGCGCCGGTAAAACCGGCAGCTCCCGGGCCGCTCGGTCCGCCGGGACCACCAGGAGAACCAGGGCCTCCGGGACCGGCGGGTGAACCTGGACAACCTGGCCCGCCGGGGGAGCCGGGACCACCAGCAGATATGACCGAAATTCGCCACCTCACCGAAGCCCTGCAACAGGAGTTTAAGGAAGAACTGGCGGGCCTGCGAGAGCAGACCGATGCTACATCGTCGCTGGTGGAGGATCTGACCGAGCGGGTGGGCAGGCTGGAGGAACCTAAGACCCGCATCGGCGGCTGGATTGAATATCGCATCGGCTATGTCGGCAGTAAGCTATTTGAGAGTGAAAGTCTCGCTGATGACCTTACGGCCAAAATAACGGTCAGCCGGGATATTGACGAAGATACCGACGCTAAGATAGCCCTCAAGTTTGCCGACGGCGTGTTGCCCTTGACTGTGCTGGGGGTGGAAGTAGGCGAGAGACCACTATATCGCAACCCGCCTGGGGCCTTCACCGAGGGGTACGGTCAGGATCACTTCTGGCTGGATGAGGCGTGGCTAACCCGTCATATCGGCACCGACGATTTCTGGCGGGCCGGCCGCCAGTTCCAAGACTATGGACTGGGGCTGGTAGTGAATAATGAGCGCCGGGCCCAACAGGGCATACGGCGCCGGTTCAATGGACTGTGGGGCACCGATTTTGACTTTGACGTATTCGCTGGGGGCGCTTCCTATGACTGGATGCCGATTCCGGTGAGTTTTAGGCCGGGAGGTCCAGTGGGCTCCAGCGGTATAGACGGATATGTGTCGGCCAGACTGTCCTATGACCGCCCGCGGTACACAATCGGCGTCAACTGGCTACCCACCGGAGTGGGGCGGGAGGACGCGGCAAGCGCTGATCTGGCCTGGCGCTACAGTGGTGATAAGTACATATTGTTTGAGGAGGCTCGCCAGGATTTCCATGCCAATCGCTACCTATATTACCGCAAACACCGCCCCAGCGCGGCCATGGCCGTGGTTGATATTACTAAGTCTGAAGATTTCTGGCTGCAAGGGTTCTATTCGAAGGTGGATGCCGAATATGATATCCAATACTCGTCCATCCACCCGTACCTCAAAATAGAACAGCGCCATCGGCCAGGCAACCTGATCTATTGGGATCGCTGGTTGTGGAATCCACCGGCTATGACCAACCTGGAGTTCTTGGGCGGGAATATCTGGACCCGTATTTGTCATACACCGGTGCAGTTGACATACTACGAGGTGGACAAAACGAGTGACTGGTGGTATGGCGCGCAGATTGCGTCTCTGACTCACGATAGGCTATGGGCTATCCGCACTACCCATCGGGTGGCCGACGGGGTAGATGTGATACTAACCTATGCCCACCAGGACCGTTCAGACTATCCCAACCTGGACATTGAAGGCAGCCCGCTGGCTGATTATGGTGACCAAGACCTGTTCCAGGCTATGGTCCAGGTCTCCTTTTAGAGCCAAGTGACGCGATGTAGTTATAGCCTGGCCACCGTACTTATCGTGGCTGTGGTCCGTAGAGGCCGCAGCCACTTTCATCTGTATGCAGCAATGAAGGGCACAGGCCATGACAGTTGAACCGGGTGACGTGTTAGACTCGGTGCTGGATTGGCTCCAGACACAAATTGACCTGGAGCACTTGGCCAAAGTTGAACAGCACCACCGCGATGTTATGCACTGGCGACCATTCGCTCTTGGTCTTAGCTGACGGGGGAGGTGGCCAGGGGTAGAGGCGGAGGTCAATTGGTTGGCGACGGTCAATTTAATGCTAAAGCTACTACGATTCATATTTCCACCAACTTCCACTTCAGGCGGCAAGTCATGAAATCAGCTCTTATGGTATGGGGAGGCTGGGAAGGGCACGAACCCAAGCAATGTGTAGATATCTTCGCTCCCTATCTGGAGGAGCAGGACTTTGATGTACGGCTCTCCCACTCGCTGGACGTGTATCTGGAGCAAGATTATATGGAGTCGCTGAGCCTTATTGTACCGGTGTGGACTATGGGAACAATCACTGGGGAGCAAGAGCAGGGGCTGCTGGCGGCGGTGCGCAGCGGGGTAGGTATCGCTGGCTGGCATGGCGGTATGGGGGACTCGTTCCGGAATAATACTGAGTATCAGTTCATGGTGGGTGGCCAATGGGTGGCCCATCCCGGAGGAATAATAGACTGCGTGGTCAACATCATCAACCACCAGGACCCGATCACGGCCGGGCTGGAGGATTTCAAGATACACTCTGAACAGTATTATATGCATGTGGATCCGTCCAACCAGGTTCTGGCCACCACTACATTCAGCGGGGATGAGTACCCCTGGATTGAGGGTTGTGTCATGCCAGTGGTGTGGAAACGGCACTATGGGCAAGGCCGAGTGTTTTATACATCCTTGGGCCATGTGGCCGCAGATTTTGATGTACCTGAGGCCCGTAGTATTGTCCAGCGGGGAATGCTGTGGGCCAGTCGTTAGCGTCGCTGCAGAGCCATCGGTGGTCCCTGCGATCCACAAATTCGTCAACATACCCATAAAGATGAGGTAATCCTAATGAGCGTATCGCCGGTCAATATTGGCTTTATTGGCTGTGGGCAGATTAGCGGCCCATACCTGAGAATGTGTAAGCAGTTTGAGGTTCTACAAATAGCCGCCTGCGCCGATTTGATGATGGAGCGGGCTGAAGCGCAGGCTACCCAATATGAGGTGCCGGTGGCTTGTAGTCCGGAGGAACTGCTGGCCGACCCCGCAATCCAGATTGTGGTCAACCTCACTCCGCCCCAAGCCCATTATGAAGTGGCGATGGCAGCGATTGAAGCCGGCAAGAGCGTATGGAATGAAAAGCCACTGGCCCTCAATCGGCAAGAAGGCCAGGAGCTACTGGCGGCGGCAGATGAGGCCGGCGTGCTGGTCGGCTGTGCGCCGGATACATTCCTGGGTGCCGGCCTCCAGACCAGTATCAAGCTGATTGATGACGGAGAAATCGGGGAACCCATTGGGGCCACGGCATTTATGCTGTCCTGCGGGGCCGAACACTTCCATCCCAACCCAGAATTTTTCTACCGAACCGGCGGCGGGCCGATGTTTGATATGGGGCCTTATTATCTGACTGCCTTGATTGCTATGCTGGGCCCGGTGCAGCGGGTTACTGGTTCAGCGCGCATTAGCTTCCCCGAGCGGACTATCACCAGTAAGCCCAAACAAGGCACCAAGATTACCGTGGAAGTGCCCACTCATGTGGCGGGCATTATGGATTTTGCAAGTGGCGCGATTGGGACGATTATCACCAGCTTTGATGTCTGGGCAACCCAGCTGCCTCGCATTGAAATCTACGGGAGTGAGGCCACATTGAGTGTACCCGACCCCAATACGGTAAAGGGGCCGGTGCGGGTGCGCAGGGCGGGTGAGGATGACTGGCAGCAGATAGAGCTGACCCACGGGTATAGAGATAATGCCCGCAGTATTGGGGTAGCGGATATGGCTTATGCGCTCCAGTCAGGACGACCCCACCGGGCCAGTGGCGAGCTGGCATACCACGTACTGGATATTATGTGTGCCATCCATGAGGCTTCCGATCAGGGGCAGCACATCAAGCTGACCAGTACCTGCTCCCGTCCGGCGCCGTTGCCGGTCGGTCTGCCGGATGGCACACTGGATAAGTAGTTCTGCCGAGCCGTAGCTAAGGCAGAATCTCCGGGCCGTATGGCGGATTAGCCCCGAGCCAATGCTGCCAGAGCACTCGCGATGGATATTGCGTTTTTATTGGTTAGGCCCACCTCTCTGCATCAGGCTTATTTTGCCGCTCGGGTTGATAATTGCTCAACGGACTATATTCATAGCAGCCAGGCCCCGGGCTGCGGTCCCGTCCGGGGCAGCAGCCCGTATCTCAATAAGGTATCGGCCATTGGGCACCACACTACCGTTGCCACTGCGTCCATCCCAAGCCACTATGCTCTGCCCGGCAGGATATGTCCGTCCCGTCTGTAGTACTCTGATGGGCCGGCCGGCAATGTTCATAATTTTTATATCACAATTAGCAGATTTAGACAGGATAAATGTTATCTGACCCCGGCCGTGGTGGGATAGAGCAGTCACATTGGTCACCATTAGTGGTTGGTTACCAGTACGGTGAAATTCCAGGCGGAAATGACGTTGGCCAGGTTGGCCTGCAGTAAAGCGGTAGCAGTGCTGAGTGCGTAAATTGACCGTTTTTGCGCTCTCCCGGTCACAGAGGGTCGCCGTGTACCGTGAGGGTATCTGGTCAACAGTGGGCCAAGATATGATTATCTCCGCGAACGGCTGCTGCCAGGTCACTGTCATCTCCCATATTAACTGAGGCTTATCCTGGCGGCGGAAACTGGCAGCTAACCGCCGGTTGCTGGCCGAAGGTGAGAAGTATAGGTCTACGCCGCCAGCGACAGTGGGAGGATTGTCCACACAAGTAACGGCAGCCGCCGGCCGCACTCCGCAGAAGTTGTCCATATCCCGGAACTGACCAGCCTCGGCCACTAAGCGCAGGGCCCAGCCATTGTCAGATTCAGTAGTCGTAACGGCGGCTTGGGCCGGGTGAGGGAGTTGGGCTGGTGCGGAAGGCCGGGGGATAGTCACAGTGCAGTTTTTCAAGACCAGCATCCAGAATCCCTGCCACGGCGAAACCAAGCGACTACCGGCTGTGTCAGCATTGATCATCCGATAACTGTGACTATCATCCTCGTAGACCCATGCCACACTGCGGGCAATTCCCTGGATATCCGCGCTGAGTAGATCCATAGTGTTACTCTCATAAGTTACCGTACAGGCTCCGAAATCAATAGCACCAAAGAAAGGATTAGCCAATTGATGCCAACCGGGCTGGACGGGGACATCAAAGTCACCAGCCGGTGCTGAAGTGCCTTCCGGTTGGACGTTCACTTGATGGGGCAAGTCTATCCAAAAGCCGCTCCCCAGGGCCAATTGCAGGAATTGGGGCAGCGGTTCGCCTTGATAATACACATATTGGTTATTGGTAGTATCCCATCGGGCATATTGAAGCTCAGCAGGGTCCAGGCCGAAAAGTGTTGCCGGGTGCTCATCAATGGGTACTGCCGGAGTCCCGAGCATAGCTAAGCCGGCAGGGAAGGTCAGCTCGCCATTGGGATATGACTGGACGGGTCCAGCAGTCTGGACGAATAGCTCTTCATTGCCGACCACATCCACGGCAGTGATGGCATAGTAGTAATCCACTCCATCCAGTGTAGTGTCATCAATGTACTGCGCGACAGTGGACTGCTCAATAGCGACCATAGCGGTCAGACCGTCCACGTTATTGAAATCTCGCGTACGGCGGTAAATCCGATATGCAGCAAAGTCAGATGGGGGGGAGTAGGTCCAAGTCAGGACCACTGCACCTCCGTCATCATCAGGCCGGTCAACAGCACCCAGGGTGGTTATCTGTGGCGGTGGACAGTCGTCGCGGGATTGTACCGGACCGGTTATTTGTGAGTCGCTGAATAGGGTACCGTCACTGGTGCGGATCAGGTAGTAGTAATCGGTGCCGTCAGTGACCGTCTCGTCCGAGTATTGTTCGGTACCAGCAGGCAACTGGGCGATATCCTCAAAGGGGCCGGATGCATTGGGGGCGCGGCGGATAATGTAACTGGTGACACTGTCGGCCCCGGCACCATCGTCGGGTGATTTGAGCCAGGTTATGGTGATACTGCCGCCTTGATCGCCAGGGGTGTCCTGGGCGCTTAGCTCGGCAACAGGACGAGGCGCACTGGCAACTCCCAGGGCCCGAGCCGCATTAACTCGGCCTGTACCCAATTTCCCGGCGTAGCCGGGGTTGGCTTCATCAATATTGTCAGTGGTATTACGGATGGACTGGTATACCTGGGCCGGGGTGATCGTAGGGTACTGAGCGATGAGCAGAGCCGCCAGACCCGAGACGATGGGGCAAGAAAAAGAGGTGCCGCTATTGGTGCCCCAATACTCGTCAAACATCGGCCAGGCCGGGTCGTAAAACATGGGCCCGTACACCGCCTGACCGGGAGCGGCTACGTCTACAAAATTAGCCGTAGAACTATCAAAGTTGGCGTAGTTAGCCCGCTGATCGTAGCGATCAGTAGCGGTAATTCCGAGCACATAGTTGTCGCTGAATACATCGGGGCCGTCATTGCAGACCGGCGACTCCCAGGTGGACTGGGCATTAGTGAATTCAGTGTCACTGTTTCCGGCCGCTGACACCACCACTATCCCCGCCTCGTAGGCTCTATTTATAGGGGGCGAGAAGGCCTGCGAGTAGCCACCTCCGAGGCTGAGATTGATGATGTCAACACCCATCTGGGTAGCATAGTCAATGGCCTCGCACACCCGTGATACCGGGCTGCCACCGTCATCGTCAAAAACCTGGATGGGCAGGATCTTCGCCGACCAATCCATGCCGGCACTCCCCCAGCCATCATTAGTTACCGCCGCCGCCAGCCCCGCCGCCAGGGTACCGTGGGAGACCTGTTCATCTACTGATCCGTTACTGTCATCGTCCTGGCCGTCGGGTTGAGGTGTGGGATCGTTATCGTCGTGGACGAAATCCCAACCGTGGACATCATCAATGAAGCCATTACCATCGTCATCAATTCCGTTG
This sequence comes from Candidatus Zipacnadia bacterium, assembly GCA_029821215.1. Taxonomy (GTDB): domain Bacteria; phylum Armatimonadota; class Zipacnadia; order Zipacnadales; family Zipacnadaceae; genus JALGTV01. The sequence continues at coordinate 20,384 of JALGTV010000001.1, forward strand.
CCCGGCACCTCGCCGGGATTGGTCCAGATTTTGGCAGCTAAGTCGGGATGATCCAGATCACAGCCCGAATCAATAATGGCGATGACTACCGAGGAACTACCCACCGTCACCTCCCAGGCCTGGGGCGCATCTATAAGGGGCAGATGATACTGGTGGCTATACTTGGGGTCATTGGGGATGCGGGCGGGGTAGACGAAGGTATCGGGTACCGCGAACTCAACCTCGGGGCGAGTAGCCAGTTCAGTGGCCGCCGCATGCAGGTCGCTACCCCGGGGCAAGTCCACGACCACCATACCGCTAACTGGCAACGCCCGCGCTATCCGGCAATTAGTCTCAGCCGCCAGTGGCTGAAGCTGAGCTGGCCGGACATGGGGACGTAGCTTAACAATCAGCCGGTCAGCTACTGCTCGGGGCGGCACGTAGCGGAGCTGGCCCGTCGGCTGGACAATGGCATAGGGTCGGCCCGGTATGGGCACGGTCTTGGCAGGCACAGCCGTGGCGGCTACGGCTGAGGAAACAACCATCAGACCCAGTAAGCTGGCCCCCAGGCACAGCGAATTACATTTGCTAATACTAATCACTACTGCTGTCTCCGCTTGTTGGGCATTTACAATGTAGCCGCCGGCTGATGGCCGGCGGTGCATCTACTACCTTTCTCATTTGTACCAACCCAACAGATAACGCGGGGCGTTATCGTACCCGCAGGCGTAATTATCGGTACAACCTTGCTTATTTGACGTATTAAGGTCCATAGTGGTTCCACCGTAGATAACCAGCACCGTACCAAAGTCAACATCGGCTGAATAATGATCCACGCGACTCTGAGCGATATCTGTTGCTTAACCGTAGGGTAACAACCCACCTATTATATCGGTAAATCATATAACCTCCCTTGCCCACTGTCAACGCGGATAAGGGTTTTATAATCTATTGGCTCTGGCTGGGGCGTAACATAATGCGGGTTAGAAGCAGGAACTGTCATAGGATGAGAGAATGGTAGAACAGAACATTACCCAATTACTTAGGCGACGCTGATAGGTCAGATTGGGGCTCCGATGATTCCCAAATGGGATGAGATTTTGGTTTGTCCTACCTGCAAAGGCCCTCTGGATAGCAATGACCGAGGGTTTTATTGCGGCCGCTGCGCGGTGGACTATGTGGTGGAAGATGGAGTGCCCCGGATGATTGACTGGGAGATGCTTGCCGACCAGGTCCGCCAGGAGATGGTCGGGCAGGATCGACACTTCGCCTCTCTGCCTGACAAGGCGGTTTTCAAGCCAGCGCTGCATCCGGTGTATCAGCGCCAGCGGCTCCAGCGGCGGTTAGCTGATTTTCTGAAGGCGGTAGGGACGGATTTGCCGACGGGAGTTAAGGTGCATGTTGCCTGCTGTGGCAGTGGCTATGAAGCTGAAGCTTTGGCTCAGGCTGGCTATCAAGTGTCGGTCTCTGACATCTCCGCCCAAGCCCTGTGCGCTCTGGAGAAGCGAGCCAACAGCAAGGGCTACCAACTGCCGCATCTGCAGGCAGACGTCAACAATTTGCCCTTCAGGGATGACACCTTTGCGGTGGCGGCGGTGGTGGAAGGACTGCACCACACGCCCGATCCGGTGGCGGCGTTGGGGGAACTGGTGCGGGTGGCCCAGCGGCGAGTAGTAATAATTGAGCCGTACACGGGCCGGCTGTGGGAATTGCTGGCTAAGTTGAAGTTAGCTCACCGCCAGGAGTATTCGGGTAGCGAACCCGCTCATCTGTGCAGTGAGATGTTAGCCGACATTCTCAGCCACATGGCTGGGGCCGAGCGGCAGCGAAGGTTATACGTGGATCTGCCCCCCCAGGGAATAGCGGGGTGGTTGGGCAAATGGATGCTGTCCGCTTTCGTCCTGTTGGGCATCAGCTACTTGGCAGAAGCACTGCTGAGGCCGGCCGGGATAGGTAACAAGATTCTGTGGGTAGCCGACCTGCGGGGGAAAGACTAAAGTTTTTTCGCCGATTTGGCAAAAAGAAGTCAAAAAGGGTTGACAGAACTCTTTGGGTATGGTATACTGTTAATAGTTGTATAGGTTCAGGGTCCCATTTCTGCACATAGCAACACACGTACCGAAAGTTGCAATAGCGCCAGCAGCAAAATCAACCGCTTGATGACAGTACCAGTCGCCGCGCTATACACAGCAAAGTAAGTCCCCAGTCTATGTCTGGAATGAGTTTGGGACCCCATCCACCCTGAGGAAATTGAAGATTATGTCCGGAGGGTGGAACATGTGGCAGCCGAGCTGTTGTCAACCCCGCCAAAACGCTCGGCTGCCTCTTTTTTAGGTATCCACAGCCGTATCTCTCAATACTCTGTGGTGCTTGCCTGTGAGTACAGCTCTGTTGTAGAGGCTTGCTATTTACCGGCTATGGTATTATACTTATGTGGAAGTAGGATAAGAATAGAAAGTATTGGCTAAGGAGGCCAGCGGATGTGCCCGGATAGTTTGTCTATGTTGAAACAAAGAGATGCTCCTCCGCCGGGGTCCAGGCGGCGATTAGCCTCAATCTTTGTTACTCAGAGAGCGTCAATGCGTCCGGTGAACCCCGGTTTCCAGCCACCTACTGATGTGTACGAAACCGAGAATGAAGTGGTAGTGCGGCTGGAGATTGCCGGCGTAGATCCTGACCAGATAGAGTTAGTGATTGCCGATCAGAGCCGGACATTAACTGTGAGTGGCATCCGGACTGATCCCGCGGCCGGCCAGCGGCGCAAGTACTACAATATGGAAATAGAGTGTGGCAATTTCGCCCGTCGTATTCGGCTGCCGGTACCAGTCAATGATAGTGAGGCCAAGGCTCGGTACGAGGAGGGATTCTTAGTCATATCAGTATCCAAAGCTCGTCCTGATACCTCAACCCCACGCAATGTACCGGTAGAATAGCCCCTATGGTGACTGCTATGACGCCCCCAGATAACCCGGAAATCACGGTGCCCGAGCAACTGCCCATACTGCCGGTCAGTGATGCGGTCGTATACCCGTATATGATGGCGCCACTGGCGGTGCGTTCTGATGACGCGCCCTTAGTTGATGCTGTGGTCTCGGGGAACCGTCTGCTGGGAGTGGTTGTACAGCTCCCTGAATCCGACCGGAAAGAAGCAGAGGGCAGTTTGCCGCCGGGAGCAGGCCAGTTGTATGATATCGGCTGTGCGGCCATCGTACAGAAAATGCTGCAAATGCCTGATGAGAGCCGCCGGCTGCTTATTCGGGGAGTAGCCCGGATTCGGATTGAAGAGTATGTTCAGACTGAGCCCTTCCGTATTGCCCGCGTCTCGGCTATTGAGGAAATAGAGCCAGAGGACGAGCAGGTAGAGGTATTGGCGCAGAGTCTGCTTGAGACCTTTCAGCAGATTGTGGACGCCTCGCCCGCCCTGCCCGAGGAAGCATACTTACAGGCATTAAATGTACCCTCTCGCGCAGCCTTATGCGACTTGGTCGCCTCGGCGCTGGATATTGATATATCCACCAAGCAAAAGATCCTGGAGACTGCAAATGTGGCCGACCGGTTGTCAATAGTCAGTGGGGCGGCTCATCGGGAACTGGCCCGTCTGCAAGCAGCCCAGCGAGTTTTTTCGGAGGCACGGGAAGAAATAGAGAGAACCCAACGTGACTATTTCCTGCGCCAGCAACTCAAGGCTATTCAACGGGAGCTGGGTGAGGAGGGCGAGAGCGAGGAGATACAGCAGCTTCGCCGGCGGGTGGCGGAGGCTAACCTGACTGAGCCGGCGCGGGAGACGGCTGAGCGGGAACTGGATCGCTTGGTTCAAATGCACCCGGCAGCGGCTGAACACAGTGTAGTGCGTAATTATCTGGAATGGATCCTGGATATACCCTGGCAGGAAAGCTCCGAGGAACACATAGATGTGCAGCAGGCCCAGGAGGTTCTGGACAAAGACCACTATGACCTGGATGACGTCAAGGAGCGGATAGTGGAGCATCTGGCGGTGCGCCAGCTCAAACCCGACACTAAAGGACCTATCCTGTGCTTCATCGGGCCGCCGGGAGTAGGCAAAACATCGCTGGGGCGCAGTATTGCCCAGGCCACCGGCCGAGAATTCATTAGGATTTCACTGGGCGGCATCCGGGATGAGGCGGAAATCCGCGGCCACCGCCGCACCTATGTGGGCGCCTTGCCAGGGCGAATCATTCAAGGACTGCGCACCGTCGGCACCAATAATCCGGTCTTTATGCTGGATGAGATTGACAAGGTAGGCGCTGACTTCCGGGGTGACCCTTCTTCGGCTCTGCTGGAGGTGCTTGACCCCGAGCAGAATGATAGCTTCTCCGATCACTACCTGGAGATCCCCTTTGACCTCTCGCGGGTGATGTTCATTACCACCGGCAATATCACCGCTACCATCCCACCAGCGCTGCTGGATCGGATGGAAGTGCTGCGCATTCCCGGGTACACTGATGAGGAGAAGATCCACATTGCCACGCGGTATCTGATCCCCCGACAGCGGGAGCAACACGGACTGAATAGCAAGCAGGTGCACATCACCACCGCCGCCTTGAGCCAGATTATCAGCGGGTACACGCGGGAAGCGGGAGTGCGTAACCTGGAGCGGCAGATTGGGGCGATATGCCGCAAAATAGCATGGCGGGTAGCTGGTGGTGAAGAAGACTTACCTTCGGTCAATGTCAACAATCTTCAGGAGTTCCTGGGGCATCCTAAGTTCTTCCGGGAGACAGCAGAGCGCATCACTACCCCCGGGGTGGTCTGTGGATTGGCCTGGACGGAGGCCGGCGGCGAAGTGCTATTTGTGGAAGCTAACCGCATGCCGGGGAAGAAATCCCTGACCCTCACCGGGCAACTGGGAGACGTGATGCAGGAGTCGGCGCAGGCGGCCCTCAGTTGGGTGCGCAGTAATGCCCAGCAGCTGGATATTGCTCCTGACTTCTATGAGAAAACCGACCTTCACGTGCATGTTCCCAGTGGGGCGACTCCGAAAGATGGCCCATCGGCAGGCGTGGCTATGGCAGCAGCTCTCACCTCCCTGCTGACCGGACGGCTGGCCCGCGGTAATGTGGGCATGTCCGGCGAGATAACCCTCCGGGGCAAGGTGCTGCCCGTAGGCGGCATCAAAGAAAAGGTGCTGGGTGCTAAGCGGGCCGGGCTGGACACCATCATCCTTCCCGCCCGCAATAAAGGCGATGTTTTGGATCTGGAAGAGGAGCTAATTGAAGGGCTTCATTTTATCTACGCTGAGACCATAAATGAAGTGATTGACGCTGCCCTGGAACCGGAACCGTCCGATCCCGCCTGACATCTATCCTTCCTCTATCGCCACTGTGTGCTCAGTTCCTCAGAAGTCAGTTCCAGCCGGTAGTTGCGCACGCTGCGCCGGGCTTTCGCGAGATCACGGGAGGATTTCATATGGTTGAGCTGAGGCCGGTTACCAAACGATCACCGCCGACCTGGGTTGATCGGGTTCCGGCTCAGCCCTACTTAGGCCCTCCTCTCGTCCCTGGTAAAGAGGCATTACCTGGTAAAGGGTGGTGAGCCGCCTGGATTCTTCATCTGAGGGGCCTCCCGAGATAGAATCTACCCTTGTTACCGTAGGGCCATGCCAGTGCGCCCGGAAGATCTGTTCGGGAAATTTATGATGCTTGAGTGTATCCTCAGTGATTTCATCCTTTACCGAGAACTGAATCTGGATGCGGCTGCCGGCAGCCACGTGCGGCCATTGTAGATAGTTACCTGAGATTTTATAGTCAGTGGTGACATTATTCATATCCGCTTGTACCACGTGCGACTTCCCTGGGATACGCACTGATAGTGAACCCTCTCGCTCAGGCTGAATCACTAACTCACCAGGGAAAGGCGCGGCCACCTTGAGTCCATCACACCAGCGGTTTAGGGGCAGATGTACTACCCAACCTCCGGGCACTGACTCCACGGCCTGGCTCCAGACTAGATACAGGCCCTTTAGTCCTGACGGTCCACAGCAATTCTGTGTCACCCGTGGTTTGTTGAGGTAAATAGTGGGGTCAGCCGTCGGCTTTAGCCAGCCACGGCCAAAATAGGGGGTATGGCCAAACATATAATCCGGCCTGCTCCAACCGGCAAAGCCCCCTATCAGCCGCTTACCAACCTTATCTTCTAAAATGATATCGGTGCGAGGTGCGGGCTGGCCCCCCCGTGCCCACTGGGCCGAAGTAAATTGACTCTCAATTAGGTGATTGCGCACTATGCGATCAATTTCATCCCACAATTCTTCGTGGCCGTTAGATGCTAATAATAACATCAAATCCAGGTAGTCCATCAGACAGCAGGTCTCGCAGATGAGGCAGGGCGCCCCCACAGCTTCGGGAACGAACCCAGTAGGAAGGCTTATCTGGCGTGCAAATTGCCAGGCCCGGTAGGCCAGTTCACACCACTGACGCTTGCCGCTGGCCAACCCTACTGCCATAAGCCCTGCGGCTGTGGCCAGACGGGAATGCACATGGCCCTCGAAACTGCCATCCTCACTAAAGACTTCTTGTCGCTTCACCATTCGGCGAGTCAGGTCAATAGCCAGTTCCAAAGCCGGCTCGTAGTCCAGTAGCTCCGCTGCCCGCACCAGAGGCCGAACTAGAGGGCCCACAAAAAAGCCGATGTTGGAGGCACTATCTAACCAGCCTCCGGGGGTATACTTGGTGCCTGGGTAGTAGCGTCCATCCTCATCACTAACACTGATTGCCCGCAGTCCATCTACCATATTCCTCAACACCGTGCGTACCCTCTCACCGCCAGCGGCCATCACCCAGGAACACAGTGCGTTTAGGGTACGGCTCTGATCAAAAAGCTCAGCAACATGTTGGCTATAGGAGGTCTCAGGGCGGTAGTTTAAGCCATCGCCACTGTCAAAATACTGGATAAGCAAATCCCCCAGGCGGTCAGTAGTTGTCGGTCGGTAGCCGGTCATCACCTCGACCATAAGCGCTGATTCCAAATAGCGAGCAGTTAAGTCCCCAAAGTCCGGCCAGTCGTGGACGGCCTGAGGCGGTGTCTGGTCGAATACAATGAAGTAGGGCTGAGCGGTTATGGGGTCAACCATCTGCTGGACAAAATTGGCGTGAAGCCGTGCTCGGCCCTCAAAATCCACATGTCCGGAAATAATCATAATTCTGTCCTCCTTCTTTCCTAACTCAAAATTGAGATTAGATGTAGCTAATAATTATTTCGTGCCAGACTCCGCATAATCCTCCCTCGGGTTAATGCCTGCGCCAGGGCAAGAGTCATAGCTGCGGCACGGTTAGCATTGAGGGTGTTTGACTATCGCTCCCTCGTAGAGCTGCTCGTATTTTTCGGCGGAGCGGGACCAGGAGAAATCAGAAGCAAAAGCGTTAGCCACGATCTGCCGCCAGCGGCGGGGCTTCTTAGTATAGGTCTGAATGGCTCGCTTAAGAGCCGCCAGGAGCTGGGAGGCTGAATACTCCTCAAAGATGTAGCCATTTTGAGGATGGCCGCGCCCACCACGTTCCTTGATGCTATCGGCCAAGCCGCCAGTAGCCCGCACCACGGGAATGGTCCCATAAGCCAGAGCGATCATTTGTCCCAGACCGCAGGGTTCGTAGCGGGAGGGCATCAGGAACATATCGGCCCCCGCATATATTTGTCGGGCCAAGGCAGCGCTGAATTGGATGAAGACGGAGATGTTAGGCTGGCTGGCGGCCTGACGCAACACCTGTTCATAATGCGCATCGCCGGTGCCCAGCACCACGAGCTGGGCATCGGTGATTTTGGGCAGAACTTCGGCCAGGATATCCAGACCCTTTTGAGCATCAAGCCGGGTCACCATGCCGATGAGCGGGACTCTCTCGTCGGTAGGTAACCCCGCCTGCTGCTGGAGGGCACGCTTGCACTGGGCTTTGCCGGTGGGGTCGGTGGCATTATAATTGGCCGCGATATGCGGGTCGGTGGCCGGATTCCACACATCGTAGTCAATACCGTTGAGGATGCCCCAAATATCGTCGCGCCGCTGCTGGACCAGATGACAGATACCAGGCCCCCATTGTTCAGTAGCAATTTCGCGCGCGTATGTCTCACTGACAGTGTTAGCCATATCAGCACAGGCCAGACCGGCGCGGGCCAGATTAATCTGGTCATCGGTGACTAAATGGCAGGCACTGACAGTGTCGGCATCCAGACCGGTAACCGGAAGCATATCGGCGGGAAAGGTTCCCTGGTAAGCCTGGCCCAGATTGTGAGCGGTGAAAACCGTGGCCGGACCGGTGTCGGCCGTGTGTAAGTAAGCAGCTATCAAGGAAGTGTGCCAGTCATTGAGATGAATTACATCCGGCTGCCAGGATAGTGAATCCCCAATGGCCAGTACAGCCCGACAAAAGAAAGATAGTCGCTCCAGATTGTCCTCATAGCTGGTCCCAGGGGGGCCGTACACATAGGGGCGGGAGAAGTAGTCGTGGTGTTCAATGAAATAGATAGGCACCGCCGAGTCGGGTAGGCGCGCTTCATCCACGGCACAGCCTGAGACCCAATCGGCTATAGGCACCGGACAACTGGATACCACCCGCCACATCTCCTGACCCGCCTCGGTAACGCTGGTGTACTTAGGCATAATCACTCGAATATCAATGTCCCGTTGGGCCAGGGCTTTAGGCAGTGAACCGGCCACATCCGCCAGCCCACCGACCTTGGCAAAGGGAGCAACCTCAGCAGACGCCAGTAAAACCTTCATAGTAGTCTCCTCCTGTGGGCATGATTGTCCCTAATCTCGTCAATCTAATATGACTCCGGCGGGTACTACGGTAATACCTTCCTCGGTGACCACAAACTTCTTTTTGTCAGCCTCGGGGTCAAGGCCAATATGGTAGCCGGGAGGGATGGTGACGCCTTCATCCACGATTACCTTTTGCAGTCGCGCTCCAGAACCGACCTGCACTTCGTCCATGAGAATTGACTGGGCAACCTGGGCATCTTCGGCGACGTAGACACCGGGGGATAGTACACAGTGACTGACGGTGGCGGCTGAGATTATGCAGCCGGGTGCCACCAGGCTATCGTTTAAGCTGGTCTGCTGACCGTGGACGATTTTGGCGGGCGGGTGGTAGCCCTGATCACCGTAGATGGGCCAGGCGGAGTCGTACATATCCAGTTTGGGCAGCGGACTGGTCAGGTCCATATTGGCTCTCCAGTAGACATCCAGGGAGCCGATGTCGCGCCAATAGGCGGGCTGGTCAGTATCTGGATCGGAGAAGCAATAAGCATAAGCGGCCAGACCCTGGTCAACCATTTTCGGAACTATGTCTCTGCCGAAATCATGAGTGCTGTCGGCAGTGGCGTCCTCGGCGACCTGGCGAGCCAGGACCTCGGTATTCCACAGATATACACCCATTGAAGCCAGGCAGTATTCCTCATTGCCGGGCATGGGGTGAGGGTCAGCGGGTTTCTCCACAAATCCGGTGATTCGCCCCTCCTCATCACACTCAACCACACCCAGTTGAGTGCAGCGCTGCCGGGGCAGGGGCAGACAAGCCAGGGTAAGGTCGGCCTGGTTGGTTTCGTGAAAGGCTAACAGGCGGCGATAATTCATTTTGTAAACGTGGTCGCCCGAGAGCAGAAACACCCGGGCGGGGCGTTCTTCCTGCAACAGGAACAGATTCTGATAGATAGCATCAGCCGTACCCCCATACCAGCGCTCGGCAAAAATCTTCTGGGGGGGGATAGTATCAATGAATTCTCCCAGGGGTTCAGCGAACATATCCAACCAGCCGCGACGGATATGGCGGTGTAGGGAGCTGGCGGCATATTGAGTAAGCAGGTGAATGCGCTTCAGATTGGAGTTGACGCAGTTACTAAGCGTAAAGTCAATCATGCGGTAAGTGCCGCCGAACCGCACCGCCGGTTTGGCACGGCGGCGGGTAAGCGGATAAAGACGCTGGCCCTGACCGCCGGCGAGAATCATGACTACTGATTGTCTGATGAGCTTGGCCAGCTCTTCTGATTCGCTCATACCTACTCTGTATCTGGCTTGATCTCAGATTGGGCCGCATCCCGCTGCTGGAGCGCTTCTTTGACGCGCTGTTTGAGGGTGGTCAGGTCAGATGACTTAGTGACATAGGCATCCGCAGCCCAGGTCATAAAGTCGTCTTTGTAGCTGGAGTAGGCAGTGTTGAGAATGACAGGGAGCTGCCGGTTTCTATCCAGAATCCGACCGAGGGCCTCAATGCCATCCATACCGGGCATGGCAATGTCCAACACCACCACGTCAACGCCTTGGTCGGTCACGGTAGCTATAGCCTCCTCCCCACTGCTGGCCAGCAGTACCTGGTAGCCTTCCTCCTGGAACTCCTCTTCGTACAGCAGTCGCTGATGCTCATCATCATCAACTATCAGCACTGTTGCCATCGAAATGCCTCCTTTCAGGTAATGGTCTGGACGACTTAGGTGCTCACATCACTGTTTATTCTCGGTAGGTATCGGGAAAGTGATAACAAAGGTACTACCCTCACCAGGTTGACTATGGACATGCAACTCACCGCCGTGCTCGCGGACGATGCCCTGGGTCAAGGTGAGTCCGAGACCGGTGCCGGTCCGCTTGGTGGTAAAAAAGGTATCAAAGATTTGATTAATGTGTTCTTCCGGGATGCCCTCACCAGTATCGGTTATTCGTATTTCTATTCCATCATCGCTTCGTTGAGCGCCAATGTACAGCTCGCCTCCGTCAAGCATAGCTTCCAGGGAGTTTCTGGTTAGATTCAAGATTACCTGATGCAACTGATTTTCATCCAAGTAGATTTCAGGTAGTCCCGCCGGGATGTCAATGTGCACCACTACGTCATAGGCCTCAGCGTCCTGGCGAACAATTTCGCCAATGTTTTCTATCAATGGTTTGACATCATGTAGGACGAGGTCGGGCTTGGCCGGCTGGGTGAAATCCAATAGGTTCTGCAAAATGGCTTCTAAACGCTGGACTTCTTCGATAATAATGTCGGCATCCCGTTTGATACGCTGGGCATTGTCGGGGTGACGGCTGATAGCCCGAGCAAAGCCGCCGATAGTAGTCAGAGGATTGCGGATTTCATGGGCGACAACCGCGGTAACTTGACCAATAGTGCTGAGCTTTTCGGCGCGGACCACCTCCTGCTGGGCCGCTTCCAATTGGCGGTAAGCGCTATCCAGTTCTTCCACGCGGCGGCGCAGTTCCTCATAAGTATGGGCGCTATCAATGGCCAGGGCGGCGTGGTTAGCCAGACCCGTCAGCAGTTGGACATCAGGCTCGGATATAGGTTGGCCGGTAATGGCGTTGCAGGCGATGATGGCCCCGATGGCTTTATCCTTGACTACCAGCGGCGCTACCACGAACTCCTCGCTTCCCATCAATTGGCACAGCTTTTGGGCTGTCCGCTGATCACTATCGGTGGGTTTGACATGCACGGTTTGTCGGGCAGCTATGGCGCTCATGGGCAGGATGTCGGTCTCATCCATAGGGAAAACAAGCTGTTGGACCAGATTGTGCAGCGGTCTTTCGGAGGGCGGGGGCAGGCTGTCATAGTCAGCCAAAAAGTCCTCAAGGGTATAATGGCGCTGGGCAATATCCGCCCAGATTTGCCCGGCCTGCTCCGCACTCTCGGGCCCTACGGCCATCTCCGCCCGCAGCATCTGCTCCTCTTCGTCAATCAGCAGTAATATGGCCCGATTAAAACCCAGGCCGGCCGCACCGCCAGCGGTCAACCCGGTTAGAATCGCATGGAGTAGACGGGGTAACTCGACGATACCTAACATGGCCTGGGTTATCTGCTGAAGAATACGCTGTTGGTACACCTGACGGTGGCGGTCAGTGACATCCTCAATAGTCAGTAGTAAGTGAGGCGGATCGTGTGAGGAACAGCGGTCCAAGCGAATATCAATTATTCTCTCAGTATGGTCGGCAGTTGGCTGGCGATACCCGGACCACCTAACCCGCTGGCCGGTGCGGAGGGTGGCGTGCATAGCCTCGGCCAGGCCAGCCTCCTTTAGAATGGTATCAGGAAATACCTGGGCAATATTTTTGCCGATTACTTCCTCGGCGGGCAGGCCGCGCAATTGGCAGTAGGCTGCATTGGCGTAGACGATGTTCAGGTCAGTGTCCAACACTAACAGCCTGATGGGCAGTTCGGAGAGCACACATTCCCAAAAGGTCGGCATCTTTGCCTCTTTCCTATCTCAGCGCAGCCGGCTATCCGTTATCGTTGCGCAGGTACTCGGCAGCATCTTCAGGGGATACCGGGTTGATGTAAAAGCCGGTTCCCCACTCAAACCCCGCCACTTTGGTCAATCGCGGCATTATCTCTATGTGCCAGTGATAGTCGTACTTAATGCTACTCCAGTAATCCGCATGGCCGGGACGAGGAAGGATATTAGGAGATGTCTGGACCATCATATTATAAGCAGGATCGCCCAACACGGTCTTGTACTTGGTCAGGATAAAGTGCAGCGCGTCGGCGAGCAACAGACACTGCTCATCACTCATAAGTGTGAAGTCGTAGCTATGCTGGAGCGGATAAATGGTCACCGAGAAGGGAAATCGTGCCGCGTAGGGCGAGAGGATGATGAACTGGTCGTTTTGGTAGATGAGTCGGTCAGGCAGAGCCAGTTCCTGCTCAATCAAATCGCAGAATATGCAGCGCTCCTTTTGGCGATAGTGGTTACGGGCAGATTGCAGCTTGTCTCTAACAATCTTGGGTACAATGGGCAGGGCAATTAGCTGGGAGTGGGGATGAGTTAGCGAGGCACCAGCGGCCGCGCCATAGTTGCGGAATATCATTATATGGCGAAATCGCTTGTCACGGCGCAGGTCACAAGTGCGCTGTTCAAAGGCAGTCAAGATGTCTACTATCTGCTCTAGGGGAACGTCGGCTATATCGGCGTTGTGGTCGGGAGCTTCAATGATTACTTCGTGAGCTCCCACGCCATTCATGTGATCAAATAAGCCGATACCTGAGCGCATCACTTCCCCCTCTATGGCCAGGGCCGGAAACTTGTTGGGGACCACCCGTACCCGCCAGCCGGGGGTGTTGGGCGGGGTGCCATCGCGGATAGCAAAGACCTCCGGCGGGGTTTTATCTTCATTGCCTTCGCATAGCGGACATCCCACGGGGCTGGTGGGCTGTGGAGCGGGTTTGAAGTCCGAGGGCCGCTGCCCGCGTTCGGCGGCGATGATTACCCACCGGTCCACAATAGGATCTTTACGTAGTTCCGACATGCGTCCACCTCCAATGGATACCTGGGGACAGGGTAGGTACGGTTGCTCTCAATTCAGCAAGACGATAGTCACAGTCTCAAGATACCAACACCAGCGGCGCACATATCGCTTTGCCTTGACAGTATCCTTACGCGATATATTTCGGCATTTGGGCTACAATTCCTTTACTCCCGCAGCAATTTATGTGCCTAATATGAGGTCGGTCTTGGTATGGAGGGCAGCGCAGTGGTATAATGAGAAGTAGCATTCGGTTTAACATCAATTCACATAATTATATGCATGGGTAATAATCACGGTCGTAACAACGTACTGTATAGGCAATGCCGGGCAGGTGATGCTGAGGCCCTGGTAGCATTTGTTTATCAGATCAGCGATGAACTGTATGCCGCCGCCCGACAGGTCACGGGCAACGACCGTCAAGCGAGCGAGGTTGTCAGCCAGACGTGGGATCAGTTACTTCAGGCGCTGAAAAGGTGGAGATTTGGCGGGCATCTACGCGCCCGGACTTTCCATATATTGCAGCGGATTCTTACCTCTACGGTGGGGCCTGGAGTTGCCCAGCAAGCAGTAGACTCAGTACAGTCAGCGTCGGTGGCGACAGCAGAAGCTGGTGTCGTGGCTCCGGAGGAGCTGGTCGCCGAGCTGGTGGACGAAACCCAGAAGCAGGCGCCTAATATTGCCCGGGCGGCGCGGGCTCGGCGGCGCCGAACGCGGGTGGCGCTGGCCGCATCTGGGTTGCTGGCCGCAGCCATTATCAGTGTGGGCGTTGGCCTATATGGGCAGTTGCTGCAGGCCAATAGTCCCCAGGTGCGATTTGAGTGCCTGCAACAGCGCATTAGTGAGGACCATCTGGTGGCGGCGCTACGCGATGCCAGTGCCCAACTGGCCTATGCCGAAGGTGGAGAGGAGCTGCAAGCCCAGGCCTACCACCGCACGGGACTGGTGTTAGAAGAAATTATTAACGCGGCGGGGCTGGCCGACCTGAACCACCTGTACTACATCAAGCAGCGAATAGACAGTGAAGAGCTGACCGAGGCTATCCGAGCAGCCGCCTGGGATAGCTCCGGCCCTACTCGCCAGGACCTTATGCACATCGCGTTGGTGCTGGAGGAGGTGGAGAACTGGTGAGAAACCAGCGTCCGGATACCTCTGACCCTCTAAGGCGGGTTAGCCCGGTTGACTTGATAGTTGCTGTGGCCGTGGTAGTGTGTGTATTGGGCTGCACGACCCGGGCCCAGCGATTATATCGCCGGGCAGAAGCGTTCTTAGCCCAGGACCAATGTCAGTTAGCTGCGGTGGAGTATAATCGCATCGTGAAAGATAGCCCCCAGGATCCGCTGGCTGATGATGCCTTATACAAACTTGCCTATCTATACCGTGAAGAACTGGACAACTCGACAGCAGCTCTGCAAAGCTACCGGTATCTGGCAGATAACTACCCTGACAGTAGCTTCGCGGATGATGCCCTATTATGGATAGTCTACATGGGGCGGCGTGATCTGCATAGTCCTGATGTGGTGGTTTCGGCCTGTCGGGAAATTGACCAGCGGTTTGCCGATGATTCGCGCCTGCGCGCCCAGGCGTGGCTGGAGGCGGCTCGTGCATACCGGGATGCTGGGCAGCTACAAGAGGCGCGGCGGCGGTGCGAAGCCATTATTGAGGATTTTGGGGATGAACAAGCGGTTGCCGCCGCCGCGAGCCTGATGGTGGCTGATATTGCCCGGGAGCAGTCCACTGATCCGCAGATGGTGGTTGCACTTTATGAGCAAGTAATCAAGCAGTATCCTCAGACACGGGCGGCAGCTAAGGCGCGGCAAGCCGCCGGCTGGGTATATTACGGTGTGAAAGCCAAAAGTGATGAGCAGCGGTTGGCCCAACAACGCCGACAGGCCCAGGTGCTTGAGGGTGTGCCTCCCATTGATTCCTATCCTAATCGGCCAGCTATTGAACTGCTATCGGCCATGCAGTCTCTGCTTCAACAGGCCGGTGCTCCCACTTCGCTGGACGAGTTAATGGTGCTCTCGGGGTTAGCCTTTGGTTTCTGTTGCGATCTGGACCACCCGGAAGGCATTGACCGCTTCTATCGTAATCCGCTAACCCTGTTGGCCGAGGAAATGGGCTTCGGCTATAATCTGTGGGGCTTTGCCGAGACGTCAAATGCACTGGCGGCGGTTACTAAAAGCCTGCAAAGCAGCCGCCCGTTGCTAATAAGCTATGGCAAGCCACAACCCCGACCCGCCCTGATAATCGGTTATAAGCCAGCGGACAAGGAATTGCACTTAACACTGCCCGGCCGCGGCAGTGTGGTCGTCAGTGAAGAGGCGTTCGCCGAGCAATGGAAGACCGCCCAATTCCCCCGACTGTGGACTCCACCACCGGAGACAGGCTGTCAATTCTCACTGACTACCTGCCGCGAGCAGTCCTCGGAAACTGCCAGAATCAAGAGTGCTGCCTTGCGAGCGGCTCTGGCTCTGGATCAGCCCAAACTGATGGGGGCGCCGGCGGGGCGGGCGGGCTACGAAGCATTCCTGAGTCATATCCGCAACTGCCTGCCCTCAGAAGCGACTGCGGCGCGGCAGCAACTAAGCCAGTGGACTGGTGTTGTGATCCCCAGAATCACCTTTGCCCGCCGAGCCGCCGCCCAGTACCTGAGCCGGTTTCCGGCCAGCCTGCGCGGGCCGGCCCGGCTCTCCCTGGCGGCTGCCAGTGACAGTTATAACGACCTGGTCCAGCGTTGGGGCCAGCTTGGTGAAGAAATTGAGAAGGCCACCGAGCAGCCGCGCTCGCCGGTGTCATCATCGGCTTCACCCCAACAAGATGAGATCTGGAGGCAAATACTCCAGGAGGCCGAAACTATTTGCAACCAGGAGCAGCAAACACTGCAGGATTTGGCAGCAGCGTTACGGGATATTGAAACGGGGATAGTAACCGAGCCAGGGGGGTAGTTGAGGCACGGGAGGGTAGTGGGGACCTTAGCTGACAATGCTTCTATCGCGCGAAATCCGCAGAAAAATAGCCGCACTTGGCCATGCTCACCCCGAAGCGGAGGTGGATGCAGAGGAGGAGACGGGTAGCCAGCCCCCGCAGCCGGTCCAGGTGGTCACCGCCCGCCGCCAGTTGCCTCCGGGCGGGGAACTGAGCGGCGAACTGGGACCATATTTTAGCGCCCGCTTTAAGCCCTGCTGGACGGGAAAGTGGGCCACGCAGGTGGCGTCCGCGGCCCTGAGGGCACTAACCGAGCAGCTCCCACTCCTGTTTGCTGAGCGTCATCAGGTGGCATTTATAGACATTGAAACGACCGGCCTGTCCTCCATGCCCCTATTTCTGGTGGGGGTGCTGCATGTTGGGACTGACGGGGCGCATATCCACCAATTTCTGGCCCGCGATTATACCGAAGAGGCGGCGGTGCTGGCCGCGACGGCTGACCTACTCAGCCTCACACAGCTTCTGGTCAGCTTCAATGGCCGCTCCTTTGACATACCCTACATTCACAATCGCCTCCGTTACCATCGCCTCGCCCAGGCCATAGAGGTAGCCCACCACTGGGATGTTCTGCTGACGGCGCGGCGGCTGCTGAAGACCGGTGTACCTGACCGCTGCCTGCAAACCCTGGAACTGCACCTGTGTGGCCGCCAGCGGGGCGATGACATCCCCAGCCATCTGATACCCCGGGCCTATCATGATTATGTAGCCAGTGGTGATGACAGCCAGGTGGCTGTTATCCTGTATCACAATCAAGTTGACCTGCTTACCACCGCCGAATTAGCCGCCCGCTGGGCCGAGCACGCGCCGGTGCCGGCTGCGAAGTAACGGACTCTCCAATTAAAGTGATCTCGCGGGGACAGAAGCGATTCGGAGGGGCCGCCTGGAGCGTAGACTTCGGCGAGCTCAGTTCGAGCCGCGAGGTTGGCCCATACATGGTTCGGCAAAAGGAGGCATTGAGCGATGAAAGTGGCAATCATTGGTGCTGGGCATTGGCATGTCTCAGTCTACTATGTGCCGGCCTTGAAGAAGCTGGATGTGGATATGGTGGCTACCCTGCGGGTAATGAACGCGGCTTTACGGTCCGCCCAGACTGGCCAGCCGGTGCGGATGGACAGTGAGGATGAAGATAACTGAATCGGCGACTCCCAGGCTGCTACCCCTATATGCCCAACCACAGCCCGTTTCCCCTCCCGCCCTCAGCAAGAAGGAATAAATTGGGTCATCACAGAAATGTTAACCGATAGCGGGGAAGCGAGTGGAGTGATGCTCGTAGCCATGGCAGAGAGGACAGTGGTGGATTGGATTAGGGTACGCTGAAAAGAAGGTCATTTCCTGTTGATTTGCGAGGCGAGGTATCAGTGACTATCTGTGAACGTTGTGGAGGAGCTGATCCCCATAAATGCTTTTCTATGATTAGTAAAACGGTCGCTGGAGTACTTCTGTGTAGTATTCTGGCGGGACTGCCGGCGGTGGGGGCACCGATTCTGGACCCCGCCCATATACAGGAGGCAACTCTGGACAATGGCCTGCGGGTAATCGTGAAGCAGGAACGTTATTGGCCGGTCGCCGCGCTGGCCCTGGTTGTTAAGACGGGCTCTTTGCACGAGAGCAGTGAGAACGCCGGTGTTGCCCACATGATTGAACATCTGCTGTTTGAAGACCCTGCCAATGAAGAGGCACTGGGGCCCTGGATTGAGGATATGGGGGGGTATGTCAATGCCCAGACCTGGCGAGATTTCACCCAGCTTACCATTGCGGTGGCCAGCGAATTCATCCCGGAGGTGCTGCCGCGCGTGGCCACCGGGGTTTTTGCTGCTCAGTTTACTGACGAACAGATAGCCCGCCAGCGGCAGATAATCACCCGCGAGATGGCTGACCGGTACACTTCCGTGGATGCAATGATGGACAAGTTGACCTGGGATATGGCCTTTACCCAGCATCCCTACCAGCGCCCCATCCCGGGGACTGCTGAGACGGTGGCAGCTCTTACCAAAGCAGAGGTAGAGGACTTCTACAACAGATTCTATGTTCCCAGTAATGCTGCGCTGCTGGTGGTAGGAGATGTACAAGCTGATGAATTCATCCAGCTCGCCGCCGCCAGTTTCGGCG
>JALGTV010000307.1 GCA_029821215.1 Candidatus Zipacnadia bacterium
CACCTGGGCGGGATCAGAACTGTGATCCAGGTGCAGACACACCGGTATGGAGTAGTTACCCGCCAACGCTGACACAATTGTCACCGTATTGCGTAAGCCCAAGGCCGGAATTTCCTTAGGGCCCACCATTACGATAACTGGAGCCTTTTGTTCAGCGGCAGCGGCCATGGTCGCGTCGGCTGTTTCAGCATTACACACTATGAAGGCCCCGACTGCATAGCCGTTCGCCTCAGCGGGCTCCAGTACTTCACGTAAACTGACTAAGGGACTACTCATGATATGACGATCTCCTTAAAGGAACGAGACCTTGCGGACAACGGAGCAAGCTTTAGCAGGCCCGCCAGGCATGGTGGGCCGTCTCGTCCAATAACTTGTCGGCATCACTATCTACCGATACACTAAACCGGTGGGAACCACTGGCAACAGTTACCATCAGGCTAAATTTCGCCCCTGATGGGGGTTGACCTCCTTCCAGCACCTCAAGGGCTGAAAATGGCGAGCAACGTGGACTCCGGGCAAAGGAGTTACGGCAAATCTAACGAATAACAAGGTAGGTGGCGAGAGTCGGCGTCTGATTACTGCCCAGGACGGGACAGAAGTGGGCCTGCATGTGACTCACATTACCGAGTCTGAACCTCACACATACCGCCGGGCCAGGTCCATGCCGGTAAGGGTGGTTTTGTCAGCGTGGTAGTGTGTGTACCGCCACTGGATCCTGCCGACCAGTTCGTAGTTGAGGAAGTCGAAGAAAGCCCAGACTCTGCATAGTGGCATAATCTACGATGGATCTGCTCGGTCAGTGACCAGCGTCAATAAACTACGGCCCTATTGCAGGTAATTTCTGCGGCTGGGGCGAATAGGCACAGAGGCATAATTCCCCGCCAAACTCACCATACTTCGGAGGCGATGATTACTAATGGCCAAAACATTGCGAATAGGACTGATAGGCGCCGGAGGCATTGCTCAACCACATATGGCTGCGTGGCAGAAATGCCCGGACACCAAAGTAGTGGCGATAACCGATATCAGTAAGAAAGCCCGCCAGACGACGGCGGAGTCGTTCGATGTGCCCCCGGACAACCTGTTCGAGGATTACAAGCAGATGCTTAAGAAGGTGGAATTGGATGCAGTAGATATCTGCACGCCCAATGCCGTCCACAAGCCCCCGGCCATTGCCGCTTTCCGGGCTGGCTGCCATGTGTTGGTTGAGAAGCCAGTAGCTACCTCGGCCCGCGAGTGCGAGCAAATGATTGAGGCCGGCCAGGAGGCTGACCGACTGCTGATGGTAGCTCAGGTTATGCGTTATGGACGCGATGCACAGATTATGAAATCGTGGGTGGATGCTGGTTTGGTCGGAGATATCTATTGGGCGCGGGCCACATACCTGCGGGCACGGGGAGTGCCAGCTTGGGGATCCTTTATTGATAATGAATTATCTGGTGGCGGGCCGTGTTATGACATCGGGGTGCACGTGACGGTAAGTGCCGGCACCTATCTGGAGATAGCGGACAAGCCTTCCATGATGCGCCATAATCCCAAGAAGTATACAGTGCCGGAGGATTTTGCAGTGGCCTTGATCCGCTTCGCCAATGGCGCTACGATATCACTGGAGGCCAGTTGGGCTCTGAATGTCTGCTCGCGGGACTATACTAATCTTCTGGCGACGGGAACCAAGGGCGGTATCCAGCGCAATCCGCTAACCCTGGTTCAAGAACAAGGCGGCATGCTCACTACCACTACTCCGCAAATAACTCCCTGGGACGAAATTGAACCCTTTGAGGAGGAGATTGCTGCCTTTGCGCAGGCCATCCGCACCGGCGGGCCCTCACCGGTGCCAGGAGAGCAGGCCCTCATTACCCAGCGCATCTTAGATGGGGTATACAAATCCGGCCAGAAGGGCAAGGAAGTAAAAGTCTGACGACCGGCAGATCAGTGCCCGCGAAAGCCTAAAATAAAACCTACCACGGTTCCCGCTGCCAGCGGGACGTTGCGGGTGAGTATCTGGCTTAAGCTCTTCAGGGCGCCACTCGCTACTTCGCCCAGGGGCTCG
>JALGTV010000085.1 GCA_029821215.1 Candidatus Zipacnadia bacterium
ATGATCCGGAAGCTCCCCAACCCGGCTTCCGTGGCCCACCGCCGGAAAGTCTCCGGCTTGCGGACTTCGTGCCAACGGGCCGCTGCCTTTATCGTCACTTATCCTCAGAGCTCTGCTCGCATGGGTGCTGTTTGACGTCAAGCCATTTTATGGCGCGTGTCCAGTTAGCCAGCGTTTTTTTCGTTGAGGCGGTAATGGGTAAAATAGCCGCGCTTCTCGGGTATCACCAGGTCGGCATCTCGCAGTATCCTTAAGCGTTGGGAGACCGCACCCTGGCTGATCTCCAGCCGAGTGGCCAGCGCCCCGACGCACAGAGCATCATCCTTCAGCAGCTTAATAATTCGGACCCGGGCCTCAGCGGAGAGAATGTTGAAGATGGTGGCCAGCTTTTCTGGATCATTGATGGCGTCATCCATATTAGTATCCAAATAGTCTAATATAGATATCGTTTCAAGTCAAGTCTCGTACCCAACACAGGCAATATTAGGGGGCGCTCCAGCTTGTGCTGCTGGCATTACGTTTTTAGTTAGGCCTGTAGGTGGCCGATAACAATGAGGGAGGCATTGACGGGGTGGGCGAAGTGCCGTACCATAGAGATAGTGGTTAACAGGCCACTTAGAGATAGCCCAAGGAGGGTCTCTGATGAAGGAATTGAGAATCCTGCTAATATGTGCACTGGCGCTGGCCGCGCCCAGCAATGTTTTTGCTCAGGAGAAGACAGAACCGCCAAAAATCTCAGTCTACGGTAACAGGTTGATAGACGAACTATGGCATGTGATTTTCTACGATTCCACGTTTGACGAGAATCCCGGTCTGAAGCAAAAACGGGAGTTTAAGGTATCTGCTCTTACCATCTATGGAGGCCACAGAAAGGATATGACAGTCAGCCTTCCGGACAGCATTCCGTGGGGCGATCCCGGCTTCAGTTGGCGGTGGGCCAATAAGGCACTGCAGGGGCAGGGCACACTTACCCTCCCCGAGGATGGACAGGTGTGGGTGGAAGTGATGTTCAACCCTCCTATGGCAGCCGGAGTGTATGAGAAAGTGCTGACCATTTCTAGCAATGCCGAGAATGCCGCAGATGGTAGAGTCAAGTTGCTGGCCGAAGTATTCCAGCGCCCAGTACCGAACATCTCGCTCTCTACTACCTCCATAGATTTCGGCGATGTGCAGGTGGGCACTGAGGCAAGACGCACCTTCACAATAACCAACTCCAGTCAGGCAAACGTGGCTTCTGGGCCGTGGTGCCGAGATCAAACGCAAGAGTTCTGCTGGGACTTCCGCCAGACCGCTCAACAGGGCGAAATCATGGTGCAGGGCGAGCCGGCACTCGCACCTGGTGGCTCGTACACCTACGAGGTCGTTTTCTTCCCTGCGGTTCCCGGCGACAAGTGGATGGTAATGCCCGTGACCTACCGGAACGTGGAGCGCTATTACAGCCAGAAAGAGATCGTTGTCTTTGTCAAGGGCCGGGGGGTTGCCGCACAGCCAACTGGGGGCCCGCAGACTGAAATAGTCGTGAACGCCGGCGCCGACGGCTATGAGCCTGATAGCCATGCGTTCGCAGTCGACTTCGAACCTTCGCAGATATTGATTGGCGGTACGGTTTACGGTACCGATGGCAAGCAGACCACTGCCCTGGCGAACGCCACTGTAGAGTTGGAACTGGCAGGCCAGCACGAGACAGTAACGACGGACGCCGACGGCAAGTACACCCTCGACGTGCAAACGCAGGGCACTAAGTCATTTACTCAAACGTGGGCCTTCGTCCTGCATAAGAAGGTAGAGGCCCAGATAGCAGCCACGGCCCGACCGGGCCAATTCTTCCAGCGAGGCGAAGAGGCTAAGATTACAGTGAAAGTGACCGATTCTGCCGGTCAACCTTTGCCTCAGGAGAAGGTCAAGTTGGTCCGCAAACAGCCGCAGGGACCAACTCTGACAGCAACCACCGACGGGCAAGGGACGGCCATGTTCACCGTCAGCCACGACCAGGCACAGGCCCAGCAGTATCTATTCATAGCCAAGGCGCTGCACAAGGAGAAGCAAGTGGTAATCCCGGTGGCAGGCGACCTCATCAGGGTAGAAAGCAACCCACGAACGGACAAACCGTTCATTGGCGTGGTTGCTGACGGTATCAGTAATCTGACGATTACGATTGATGCCCCCAACGAGCTACAATCAGTAAGCATTCAGCCGCCTGCGTTGGGCACGTTGCAGCGGGCTGGCCAGACCATCGGAGCTGCTCATCAGGTGGATCTTACGACGACACATCAATTCAACCTGAATTATCACCCTCCGGACTACTTAACCGGCCAACAACTGAACGTGTCGCAGACACTTTCTTCGTCGGCTCCGGCTGCACCGGCAGATACGCGGGTATGGACCACCACCGATTCAGTGACATTTGCCTTTAAACACGCCGATGGACAACAGCTCCAGATTCCCCTGGAAATTCAGGTCTATCGCCCGCCGGTATTCCTGGCCCACGGCTTCGAAGGTGGACGTGGGACTTGGTGGAAGCTCAACGATACACTACGTAATCAGAAATTCGACACTGTCAGTGATACGCTTTATGTCTTCGATCAGAGCATTGAAGCTCAGGCTACTGTGCTCAAGCTGGCTATCACTGGCCGTAAGATCCTTTACGGCGACAACGGGATTAAGCTACACCGTATGGACGTAGTTGCTCATAGCATGGGTGGACTCATCACACGCCACTACATTAGCTACAGCGGACTCAATGAAAACGACATCCGTAAACTGATCATGGTGGGCACACCTAACCATGGCGTAGGACGACTCAAAAAGTGGGGCGGGGATGTCTACGCCTATTTCCAGCAAAAGCATGAAAAGGCAGCCTCACAACTGTGGGAGCAAAGCACCTTCCTTAAGCAATTAAATAGCGGGGAGAAGACCGGTCAGCATCTCAGTCGTAATGTAGAATACGGCAATATCTATGGCTATCCATCAGATTGGGTAGTAGACGCCTCCTCTGCCTCTCTGAACGGAGTTTATGACCACTTACTGTTTGATGTTAGCCATTCTCCCGCCCTGGCTGAGTGGATGGGCGCGCCAATTACCGAACACCCCGAAGTATTCGATATGGTCTACAAGTGGCTGACCCATAAGATTCCCTCCGCTACACTCAAGGATATGCGGATGCAGGTGCGCGCTGGTACGTCTGGAGTGGTGATCCGCTCCTGGGACGTGCAGGGTAACAAGACTGACAAGCCTGTTCCACCGAATACACCGGGAGAGCTGTTTAGGACGTGGGAGGGCTTAATCACGGGACCTAATGCTAGGGCGCAATTGTGGTTCACGCTTGATGGCAAGCCCTGGGGAAAGATTGACCTGGACAGCAACAGCCATCTGGTGGTCCTCCACACTACCTGGCGCATAACTGACGTCGAGATTCGCCGGGGTAGTGCCCGGCTGACTACCAAGCCCGAACAGGGTGGTCACTATAAAGTGGCACTGACCAGCAGTAGCACTGGAGTTTCATCAGGCAAATATCGTATTACTCCCAAAGCAGTGGTAGTGACCAAAGATACCGATTTTATGGTTGACGCAGGATCAGATATCAAAGTGTGGTGCCTGGCGGGAAAGTTGGAGGTGCAGGGCTGGCAGGCCTCTGGTGATATTGATAGACAACCTCTCAATACTGGTCAGGCGGTCGCTGTAGGGGGGGACGGCACAGCCCAGGCTATCACTGCGGCAGTCCCGACCTGGTGTCAGCAGGAGTTCTATCAACCCGCCACAACTGTCGCCGATACAGGATCGGCAGCTGGTAACAGTGCCTCTACGGGTGGTCAGGCAACCGGGATGGGCCCCGGGAGCACTACGGCTGGGACGCAACCCTCCGCCGGCTCGGCCTCGCTTCCACAGCCGATGCCGTTAGCTGCCAATAGTGTCGTCAAAGAGGCCGTGCTCTGTCAAGGCGTTGATGAGAAGAATAACCCCGAAGGGATTGCCAACACATTTCCTGCTGATACAGTGAAGATTGGTCTGTATCTAAGAATAACCAACGCGCCGGCCAATACCGAGATAACTTTGGAGTGGTCGCGCGGGGAGCGACTGCTGCAGCGGCGGCTACTGTTGGTTTCCGGTAGCAAGCGGCTAATCACCTACATCTATGCAGCCCGGGCGGAGCATCTGCGGGCGGGAAGTTATGCGGTGGAGATTAAGGAAAATGACCGCCTGGTCGCCCGCTTACCGTTTACTATCCAACCGGAGTAAGGGCCAGTGGATTGTAACCACACATGCTACTGCGGTCTGTCTCCGGTTAGCTGGCTTTTATAGCCGCGCAAATGGCATCGGCCATCTGGGAAGTGCCGACGGCGGTAGGATCGTCGCGGGTGGGCTTGAGATCGTAGGTTACCTGGTCGCCCGCCCGGATTACCTCGGCCACTGCCTGCTCCAGGCGGTCAGCCGCCTCATCCTCACCCAGATAATGCAGCATCATCACTGCTGACAGGATGGTGGCGGTGGGGTTGACTTTGTTCTGGCCTTTATACTTGGGGGCACTACCGTGAGTGGGTTCAAAGACGGCGATTTCGTCCCCGATATTCGCGCCAGGAGCTATCCCCAGGCCGCCGACTAACCCGCAGGCCAGGTCGCTGAGGATATCACCGTATAGGTTAGGAAGCACCAAGACATCGTATAGCTCTGGCTTCTGGACAAGCTGCATACACATATTGTCCACGATGCGGTCTTCAAACTCAATGCCACTATCCGCGTATTCCTCAGCGACCCGGCGCGCCGTCTCTAAGAAAAGGCCATCACTGTACTTCATTATGTTGGCCTTGTGCACTGCGGTAACCTTGCGTCGCCCGTTACGGATGGCATAGTCAAAGGCAAAGCGGACAATTCTGGCTGACGCGTACTCGGAGATGGGCTTGATGCTTATCCCGGAATCAGGGCGGATAGCCGCCCCGGATAACCTCTCAATATGTTGGATAATCTCAGCGCACTCCCCGGTGCCCCGCTGGAATTCTATGCCGGCGTAGAGGTCCTCAGTATTTTCGCGCACCACGACCAGATCTATACCCGGATACCGGGATTTGACGCCTTCGTAGTACTTATAGGGGCGTAGACAGACATACAGATCCAGTTGCTGACGCAGGGCGACATTCACGCTGCGGAAGCCGGTGCCTACGGGGGTGGTGATGGGTCCTTTTATGGCTACTTTGGTCTCGGCAATGGCGTCCAGCACCCGCTGGGGTAGGGGAGTGCCTTCCTGGGCCATTATGTCCGCTCCGGCATACTCCATTTGCCATTGAATGTCCACACCGGTGGCTTCAACGCATTGGCGCATCGCCGCTGTCACTTCTGGCCCGGTACCATCACCGGGGATAAGAGTCACCCTATGCATATCATCGCTCCTTAGGGGCGCTGCGAGGCAATTATATTGTTGATTATCTGGCAGGTTATGCGCACAGAGGAATCCGTCAGCCGGTTAGCGCTTGGCCCAGGCGACGGACACCTTCCTGCAGATTATCCATAGAGCAGGCGAAGCTAAGCCGCAGGTATCCCTCTGCTCCGAAAGCCGATCCAGGCACAGTGCTAATATGGCCTTCCGCCAGCAGGTATTCGGATAGCTGTAGCGAATCCTGGATGGGCTGGCCGGCCAGTTCAGTACCCAGGTAAGCGCTGATGTCAGGAAATACATAGAACGCGCCCGCTGGAGTGGTACACTCCAGGCCCGGTATCTGTTGGACAGCGGGCACCAGGTAATCCCGGCGCCGCTGGAACTGCGCGCGCATCTGAGGCACACAATCCTGGGGGCCGGTGAGGGCAGCCAGGGCGGCATATTGGGCAATAGAATTAGGGTTAGAAGTCTGCTGGCTCTGGATGCTGCCTGCCTTGGCGACAAAGTCCTCCGGTCCCATCAGCCAGCCTACCCGCCAGCCGGTCATAGAATAGCTCTTAGATACCCCGTCCACAATTATAGTGGCTTGTTTAACCTCGTCGCCGAGCATGGCAGGACTTAGATGCTGGCCGCCGTCATAGATAAGGTGCTTGTAGATTTCGTCGGAGATAATGGCCAAGCTATTTTCTAAGGCAATCTGAGCCAGTCCTTCCAGTATTTCCCGGCCCCAAACAGCGCCCGTGGGATTGGACGGGCTATTTATGAG
>JALGTV010000086.1 GCA_029821215.1 Candidatus Zipacnadia bacterium
AACGTGCCTACTATCACCACGGTTGCGGGCGCGGCGGTGGCGGTAATGGGCATTGAGGCCCTCCAACGCGGCGAAATTGATGTCAAATCTCTCCAGGAATACCACCAGGCTATCAGCACGACGATTCTTGCCTCGCCCTGAAGCCTTGGTAAAAGCTATTTTTTATGACTGAGATCAGCAAACTTTCCGCAACGGTATGTTGGGCTGAGACCCAGCAAGGCCCGGCCGTGCGGATGATTGACCAGACCCGCCTGCCCGGGGAGCTGGTGCTCAAGGATTGCCGGACGGTAGAAGAGGTATGTGAGGCCATTAAGGTCCTGCGGGTGAGGGGCCATACAGCCGATGCTGCCAACACCGAGGAGCTTCGGCAGGCGCTAACAACGGCACGCGATGAACTGGCCGCTACCCGCCCCACCGCGGTCAACCTCTTCTGGGCTTTGGACAGGATGATGGAAGTGGCCGACCAGGCAACCGACCTGGATGTGGTGCAATTTCGGAAGAAGCTCCTTGATGCTCAGGCGATTGTAGCTGATGATTTGGAAAGATGTCGGCGGATAGGGGAGAACGGAGCGCAGCTTATTGCCGATGGCGCCAACATTCTCACTCATTGCAATGCTGGGGCGTTGGCTACGGCCGGCTATGGGACTGCCTTGGGCGTAATCCGCGCAGCGCACGAGCAGGGTAAAGACATTCACGTGTGGGTGGATGAGACCCGGCCCCTGCTGCAGGGCGCGCGGCTGACGGCGTGGGAGCTGCACCAGGAAGGCATTGCCTGCACGGTAATCAGTGACAGCGTCGGGGCCGCGCTGATGGGGCAGGGGCGAGTGGACTGTATCGTCGTGGGGGCGGATCGCATCGCGGCTAACGGGGATACCGCTAATAAGATAGGCACGTATATGCTATCGGTGCTGGCCGACTACCACGATGTCCCGTTCTATGTAGCCGCCCCGTTTTCCACGGTGGACTTTGACTTGCCTTCCGGGGAGGAGATTCCCATTGAACAGCGCTCGCCCCGAGAAGTCTCACTCCTGGCGGGGCGACTGGAAGTCCCTATCTGCCCTGAGGGTGTGGATATCTACAATCCGGCCTTTGATGTCACGCCCCACCAGCTAATCACAGCCATTATCACCGAACGCGGCATAGCCGAGCCGCCTTTTTCGGGTTCACTGCGTCGTCTGTAGGGGCAAGCATGTCCCCCGTTCGTGGGAAAATCTCGCGTAGCGCAGGTTCTTAACCTGCGCGTACTAAATGGGGCGAGGTTGCCCTTCGGCTTTGCTCAGGGCGGTGAGCCTGCCGAACCGGAGAACCTCACCCACGCGATAAGCACAGCCGCCTCAGGCGGATGTGCTTGTGCACCTTCGCCCCTACATACTAATGCTTCGCTGAGCCAGACTCCTGGGGCAATTCCTCTACGGCCTCTGCTTCTTCAGATTCTTCACCGTTCTCGGCGGCCCAGGGTAACTCCACGGTCTCATCAGCGACATTGCCCGCCCGGTCCCAGGCGCGGACCAGGAGCTTAGTCGCCTCAGCAGCCACCTGGGTGGTGCGGATAGTGAAATCCGCCGCCGCCGCTCCGTACCAGTTATCATCACCGTTAGCTTGCCAGGAGACGCCGGCCACGCCTGAGTGCTTGTCAAAAGCAGAACCCGCAATGACCACCATGTCCTCCTCGCCAGGGCGGGACACCTCGCCCAGGCGCAGAGTCGGCTCCTCGTTGTCCAGGATCATACCTCGCAGCACAAGCTCGGTTGACTTGGCTGTCTGGGGATTGCTGGGCTCATCGCTCACCGTGATTTTCAGGTCATATTGGCCGGGTTGTTTAGTGGTGGTATCCAACTCATAGGAGCTCTCCTGAAGCGGGCCGGCAATTTCTTCCCATTCCGTCTGGCCCGCAGGCCGCAGATAGATGGTAGCGCTGAGAGTATCCTCATCCGAGTCATCTGCGTCCCACTTGACCTCAACTGTCTCGTGCAGAGCCGCCCCCTCCTCCGGCTGCTTCACTTTCAGAGTCGGTCGCCGATTGGCGGGGAGATAGTTTATAGCCACGCGGTCAATCCGGGGAACCAGCTTGTCCGCGCTGCGCTGGATATTGAAGCGATACTGCAGGTAACGGGCAGGGGGTATATCTATGCACTCGCCGCTGCCATAGGGCCGGGACCAGACACTCCAGGTACCATCATCGGGGTCGGTGCTATTGCCTGACCGGCACCGGGCCGTGATTCTGCCGTCCTCGTCGCCCTCAGCCACCCACCTTATGCGACCCCATTGGCTGGGACGCTTGGCATCCAAGATAGCGGAGGTAAATGTACCCGCCTCAGCCAACCGGCCGGACAGGAGCTGGGCCGGATTGGAGCCCGCCGCATAGATTGTACCGTCAGTGATTGCGGCAAGTGAGAGTATTGGGCCGGCTTTTTCGTCCTGATGAATTATGGTATAGTGCTGGTCATCAAGGATAGAGAGGATTCGCCCTTGAGGCTGGGTGCCGGCGTATACCTCTCCCCCCGTCGCCAGCAGCGCATAGACGCCATTGGCCTTATCTTCATACACCTTGGTGACCTTATCATCAGGCCCAATACGGTAGATGTAACCCTTGGGGGCACTGGCGGCGTAAAGCTGGCCGGTTTCGGTGACAGTTAGGCTGGTGATGTCACTGTCGTCTATCTCCAGAAGGCTAACCGCCTGGCCCCGGCGAGCAATCCGGTAGACGCAGCCCGGCTGGGAAGTGCCGGCCCATAAGCCATCACCATTACTTGCGAGGGTTAGCACGTGAGATTGGGGCAAATCCGTGTAGACCGAGAACTGACCATCTTTGTCAACCTGGTAAATGATGCCTTCCGGTCCGGTTGCCGCCCAGATGTGTCCGTCATTGGCCAACTCCAGATCCCAGATGTAATCAGCAGGTAACTCACATAGCAGCTTGCCTTCATCCTGAGCGGTTATGGCAAATAACTGGCCATCGGGGGCCGTGCCGGCATAGAGGGTCCCGTCGGTATCCACAGCCAAAGCCGTCACGGCAAATTGGTCAGTTTCGTAATACTTATCAAGTTGTTGCCCAGCAAACTTGTACACCTGACCACCGCCGGTAGCGCCCAGATAGAGGTTGTTGCCGGAGTCAACAACCATTGTCCGTATGAGTTCGTCGGTGAAGCGGTGTAGTTCTTCCCACTGCGGGGCCAGGATCAACGAGCCACGACTGCCGATGCCCACGCCCCGCAGCTCGCCTGTCTGAAAATCTTCTGCCGAGGTCTGCGACCATACTGAGGGCTGACGTACCACCTTACCTTCATCCTTTTCCGGTTCCTCCTCTTCTTCCTCGTTCTCAGTTTTCTCAGGAGTCTCGGCCTCGGTTGGCTCCTCTGTGTCTGCCTCATTAGGCTTCTCCGTGAAATCGGGCAGCCATGATGACCTCTCCCCAGGGGACAGACCCCAGGCAGCTTGCGGCCGCAGGGCACTGGCCGCCCACCACAGGGACTTAGCAATGCCCTCCCGACTGTAGGCTGCCAGTGGGCTGGGAATCTGCTCAGGGAGCAGCGGTGTCACTGAAGGTTTGGTGGGTACAGCCACCTTGGCTCGGGCCCCGGTACGGTCCTCGGTAGGCAGTACTAATAGTGCGTCCCCGTATATTACCCAGGGTGTATCCTGGCTAACCGAAAGTTCGGAGAAGCCTACTGCGATATTGCTGCGTGAGGGAACAGCGAACCCGTCCCGCACCGACTCCGGCAGATTATTGAGCCGCACCGGGCCGATGCGCAGGCCAGCGATAGGTATCCCGGCGGCTACCAATAGCTGGTTGGCGCGTTCCTGAGTTTCGAAATCCTCAATGAGGCTGGCGAGTTCAGCGAACTCGGGCAGCAGCAGGCCGACGCGCGCCCGATACCGACGTGCCCCGCTTCCACCACCCACGGCGATGCGCAATTTGCTCTTGGGCAAATCCAGCGGCATGGGCAGCTTGATGATCTTGTCCACCAACTCACCAGAATCAGGCCGGAGCAATACATGTAAAACAACAGGTTCACCAGCCCGCGCAACTGGCTCCTCAGCGTAGACATCTTCAATGAAGGCAGTCTCATCCTGGTTGTTAATAGTGGCCTCCACAGTCACTCTCATGATCTGCTGGGGCTGGAAACGGTTCTCCTCCAGCAAGCTAATGGCTGACATTAGCTCCATCAGAACGGCAAACGAGGGGTCACCAGTGTAGTAAGAAATATTGCGCCGCGATATGCGGGCGCCTTCTTTACCCTCCACAGTAAAACTGACTTCCACCATGCCTTCAGCACCAGCGTCGTAGGCAGCTTCAATGGTGGAAAGGGCGCACGTTGTAAGCAGGAATCCAGTGATAGCTTTATTATTGGCTACTTGCAGGTCAAAATTTCGGGAAATGCCGGTGTCCTGGTTATGTATCGTAAATACTGCCGGTATCATTCCCGGCGGCTCGCCCAACCGGGCGGCTATGGACCAGCCAGTGTCCTGGATCATAGTGCCCACTGGTTTCATTGAAGAGGAAAAGCGATAGGAAAAATCCAGACCGGGCATAATGTCATGGACCCAGGCGGTAGTTACTGGTATCTGCGTCTGGCCCAGTTTCATCATTGGGTGGCCAAAAGCCAACAGCCGGTCGCCATCCCGGTAGGTGACCGTTCCGGCAGCACTGATATCAAAATCCCCCGCCACCAGTTGCACCCCAACCGGAGCCCCGGGCACCAGTTCAGTATCAACCGGATTACCCATCGCCCCCGGGCCAACCACGGCCTTCAGACCGTACTCATCAAAGAAACCGCGCAGGTGCTTCATAGCGTTAGATGAGAACCCCGCACACGAGATTAGCGGTGCCACCGGCTGCATCGCCAGGGTTTCCGTATCTGTGAATTTGACCGACTGGTGGTGGCTGACTACCTGCATTTTGGTCACATATCGCCCGCCAACGATAGCTCCACGGGCCGAAGCCGCAGTCTGGTCGGTAGTCGGCAAATTCTCAAAGCCACCCAGCATGGCATCAATAGTGGTTATACCGGCTATCGGCTCTCGCTCAAAAGCCCACCGGTAGGCAATAGCCCCTATCAATCGTCCATTGATATACACCGGACTCCCGCTCATTCCGGCGATTATCCCTGACTGCCGCTGGATAATGGGGCCGTCCAGCACTCGCGCTAAAATAATATCGTGGCCCAGGTCAGCTTTCTCCAGAATGCCTAAGATCTCCAGATTAAACTCGGTTATCTCCACTCCCTGAAACACTGTCTTGCTCACCGCCTGCATCCCGCGGCGAATCTCGGAGACAGGCATCATCGTGTTAGGGTCAAACAGCTCCGAGCGGGCATGAGCTGGAAGATGAGGTAAAGCGCTCATTATTAGGCAAATTGCTAATACGGTGCGACACAATCCTCGCATTCGTGATATCCTTCCTATGGATGCACTCACGGACTAATAACCGAAATAGGTATACCATAATTCAACCTTATTGGCCCCCGACTGTCAAGCAAAAGCTCAAAGGCAGGAGTTAGCAGCCACCGTGGTGTATATTAAAAATATATGATGCCCTATCAGCCCCGCACCTACAGAAAAGATGGTCGCAGCCAGGACCTGGTGGGCTTTGCCGTGACGGCGGCAGAGACTGATTTGTATGTTCAAGCAGAGCGCGACCTGACACAGGTAGCCCGCCAGGCCATAAGGCAGGCGCGGCAGCAAGTGGAAGGCCATATCACCCTGCGACCGGAATTTGCCACGGCCCTACAGCCACTGCAGCCACCCGAAAATCCTCCTGAAGTAGTCAGGGCTATGTACGCGGCAGCCCAGCGTACCGGTGTCGGACCGATGGCAGCGGTAGCTGGAGCAATTGCCGAGTTTGTTGGCCGACGGCTGCTGAAATACAGTAGGCAGGTAATCGTGGAGAACGGGGGCGACATATTTCTGTCAACTGGGGTGGCCCGGACAGTGGCTATCCGGGCCGGTGACTCTCCGTTGAGCGGGCGGGTAGGGCTGGTAATACCTGGGGGCCACCAACTGGGCATCTGCACCTCTTCCGGAACCGTGGGGCCGTCGCTGAGCGGAGGCCGTGCCGAGGCGGCGGTGGTGGTGGCTGAGGATACTGCCTTGGCTGATGCCGCGGCCACTGCTCTGGGCAATAGGGTCAAAAGTCCGGAGGACTGTGAGACGGCTATTCAGTGGGTCAAGGAACTGGAGGGAGTACAGGGCGCAGTAGTCATCTGCGAGGCGACCTTGGCCACCTGGGGTGAATTTGAGCTACAACCGCTGGCCGTTGGCGAGTGCCAGTAATAGTTGACACCCAGGCGAACAAGTGATATATTGCCAGTGTAGAGTCAGGCCGAGATGGAATGGGGACGTTACGAATAGTTGACAAGACGAAATTGTTGTAGGAACCGGGGGAGCTTTTAGCTGAGAAAGCGGCGTTGCCGCTGACCCCGACAACCTGATCCGGGTAATGCCGGCGTAGGAAGTGTTCTGAAGAGTAATACTTCTCGTCGGCCTGGAAGCAGGCCGATATAGTGCGCTGGCAGACCTGATGCAGAGGAGGTCTGCTTTATTATGTCTACTAACATTGATGAGACTCGCATAACCAGGCTGATTGTTAGCAGTTTCGCCCAAGACTTTCTGGCTGACGTTGAGCTGGATGTGGCGGTGGTGGGTGCTGGGCCCGCCGGCCTTACCGCCGCTCGCCTGCTGGCCGCTGAGGGTCATAAGGTGGCGGTGTTTGAGCGGGAACTGCATGTAGGTGGTGGAATGTGGGGGGGAGGTATGCTGTTCCCGCGGATAGTCGTTCAGGAAGAAGCCAAGGCAATACCAGAGGCAGTGGGGGTGACCTTTGAGGATGCTGGGGACGGCTACTATGTGGCCGATTCGGTAGAGGCGGTAAGCAAGTGTGCCAGCGTCGCCATAGATGCCGGAGCCCGCATCTGGATAGGTATGGCAGTGGAGGACGTGATGATTGATGAGCAACAGCGGGTATGCGGGGTAGTACTGAATTGGGGCGCCGTCCAGCAGGCCCAATTGCATGTGGATCCGTTGGCCATTAGGGCCCAGGTGGTGATTGATGCCACCGGCCATGACTGTGAAGTGTTGCGGATAATTGAGCGCAAGATTGTGGGCGCACGGCTGGAAACACCCACCGGTCGGATAGTGGGAGAACGTTCTATGCACGCTGCATCGGCAGAGGCAACAATAGCCGAGCTAACCGTCGAAGTGTATCCGGGCGTCATTGTCACTGGCATGGCCGCTAACGCTGTCAGTGGAGCACCGCGTATGGGCCCTATATTTGGCGGGATGTTCCTGTCCGGGCAACGCGCCGCCCAAGTTGCCGAGCAGATGCTGGGCCAATAAGTTCTATTCGGGTATGCGATAGGAGGGCAACCAGTGTCCAGTGACAACATTGCCCCCAACATTGAAAAGCTGATTGGCAACACGCCATTAATTCGCCTCAATCGGGTGACTGAGACGGTGGAGGGTACAGTACTGGCCAAGCTGGAATCCTTCAACCCGGGCGGCAGTGTCAAAGATAGAGTCGCCTGGGCTATGATAGAGGCGGCTGAGCGGGA
>JALGTV010000087.1 GCA_029821215.1 Candidatus Zipacnadia bacterium
AGGGCACAGACTCACTGTCAGGCCTCAAATTCATCGGGACGCTGTTCTCGCCGCCCCCCGAAGAACTCCAGAGCATCAGCAATGCGCCGAGCCGCCTGCCCGTCCCCATACGGACAGGCTCCACTTGCCATCTGGGCGTAGGCCGACGGGCTGGTCAGCAGCCGGTTGGCCTCAGCTACGATAGTCTCGGTGTCCGTACCCACCAGACGGGTTACACCAGCCGTGATTCCCTCCGGCCGCTCAGTCTTCTCCCGAATTACCAGGACGGGGATACTCAGGGCGGGAGCTTCCTCCTGAATTCCGCCCGAATCGCTAATAATCAGGTCAGTGCGAGTCATAATACCAATAAAGGTCAGATAATCCGGCGGCTCACAAAGAACAATCCTATCTACCCCATCCAGCAGCTCATAAGCTGCATCCTTTACCCTCGGATTAGGATGTACCGGATATAGGATCGTCACATCCGGGTGTTGGTCAACTATCTGGCGCAGGGCCGGCACACCCCAGTTCTCTCGCCGATGGGCCGTGACCAACAGCAAGCGGCCCGACAAATCCTGGAGCCACTCAAATGCGGTATCAGTGAGCGCCGGCTGCTGCTCCCTAATGTGGTAAAGCGCATCCACCACCGGGTTACCGGTGACCAATATATCCTCAGCCGATATACCTTCGGCCAGCAGATTAGATCGGGCGGCGCTGGTGGCAGCAAAGTGATAATCAGCCAGTACCGCCGTCAGCCGCCGATTGATTTCTTCCGGGAAAGGCGAGAACTTATCTTCGGTGCGCAGACCAGCCTCCACATGGGCCAGGGGCCGCCAAACTGGTGGCGAAGGTGGTGGTAGTGTCGCCCTGCACGATTACCAAGTCCGGGCCGAGCTGGTGTAGAGTCTCTTGCACCCCGGTCAAAACCCGCGTGGTAATCTCGGCCAGATTCTGCCCCGGCTGCATAATGTTAAGGTCTACATCTGGCTGGATACCGAAAACTGCCAGCATCTGATCCAGCATATCCCGATGCTGGGCAGTTACTACCATATTGACCAGAAAATGCTCAGGACGCCGCTTCAGTTCCAGATACACCGGCGCCAGCTTGATTGCTTCCGGGCGCGTGCCACAGACTATTGTTGTTGAAATAGGCTTCAATGCCACCACAACCCCAGGGCCAGGGCACACAGCACGCCGGTGATAGCATAGTAGATCAGCACCGTTTGGGTGACGCTGAGCCCCCGGTCCAGCAAGCGGTGGTGCAGGTGGGTGCGGTCAGCGTTATAGACAGGTTTGCCCTGCGCAATTCGCTTAATACCAGTAATAAGGGTGTCATATATCGGCACCCCCATAACCAAGAATGGCACCAGTACCGCCAATACGGTCGTACTCTTGAAGGGACCGCTTATTGAGATATAGGCCAGCATATACCCCAGGAACATGGCGCCAGTGTCCCCCATGAAGATGCGAGCCGGACTGAAATTATAGGGCAGAAAGCCCAAGCAAGCGCCCGCTATTGCCGCCCCCAGGACCCCAACTACCCCTAATCCGCCACTGATAGCCATTATTGTGAAAGTTGCTGCCGCTATCGCGCATACCCCGGCCGCCAATCCATCCAGCCCATCAATCCAGTTGATGGCATTAATCATAAAGACAATCCAGAACACGGTCAGCGGTCCGGACCACCGACCCAAGGCCAAATATGGGCCACCTCCCCATAATGCCAGTGGATTGGTAATCCCTTCAATCTGCACACCCCAGTGGACTACAATGATGGCTACAATTATCTGACTGGCCAACCGTGGGGCCCAGTGCAGTTTGCGGATGTCATCGGCCAGACACACCGCCACCAGCACCACCGACCCCACGAATATGCCCACGATTTCTGGGGTATGTCGGAATGCTCCACTCACCACCACCGCCAGCCAAAAGGCCGCGAATATCGCCAGGCCTCCCCCGGTCGGGGTGACTTTCTCATGTACGTGCCGCAGTGCCGGACGATCCAGCGCTCCTATCCGCGGGGCAATCTTCTCTACTATTGGTGTCAGCAGCAACGCCAAAACCAAACCAACAAGCAGTGCCAGAAGCCAGCTCACGATTATAAGTCCTGCTCCTTATCATCCTGCCATTGGACCAGCTCCACCGCCGCCTCCTCCAGCATCTCCCGCGCCAGTCCATCCGGATAGTCGCCAGCAAACACAATCCGCTTGACATTAGCATTGATCAGCATCTTGGCACAAGTGACACAGGGCTGGATAGTACTATAGCAAGTTATATCGCCCTTCAGGCTTACCCCATGCACTGCTGCCTGGATGATAGCGTTCTGCTCAGCATGGACTGCCCGGGATAGCTCAAGGCGCTCGCCCGAAGGAATACCAAGCTTCTCGCGCAAACACCCGCCCAACTCCGTGCAGTGAGCCATGCCCTGTGGGGCACCATTGTAACCAGTAGCGAGGATATGACGGTCACGCACCAGGATCGCCCCCACCTGGCGGCGCAGGCAAGTTGAGCGAGTAGCTACTACTCGACAGATTTGCATAAAATACTCGTCCCAACTGGGGCGGGACCCGTCGTTAGGGGTCGGAGGGATAGGGCCAGTCTGTTCGCTCATTGCTCTGCCTCCAGGGCAGCAACTTGGCGACGTCGGCGCTGGTGTCTATCATCGGCAGAAGGCTCGGTCTCCAGGAAAACTGACAGGATATCCTTGGCCAGATCAGGCCCCACTACGCGTCCTCCCAGAGTGATAATATTGGCGGCATTATGACGGCGCGCCATCCGTGCCGTATAGGTGTCATGGCAGTGGGCAGCGTAAGCTCCATCAATTTTGTTAGCTGCGATGGACATGCCGACCCCGGTGCCACACATCAACACCCCCAGGTCGGCCTGACCATCCCGTACTGCTAATGCTACCTGTCGCGCATAGTCAACAAAGTCGCACGGCTCGGGCGCGGCGATACCAAAATCAGTCACCTGGTGCCCCCCCTGCTCCAGCAGTTCTAAGACTGCTGTCCGCAGCGGATAACCGGCGTGGTCGTTGCCTATTGCAATACGCATCTTATTGGTACCTCCGTAGCCATGATCAGTTCAGCGAAAAGGCCCCCTGAGCGCCAGGAGGCCTCATACACCACTCCCCCGACACTCGTCTCAGCGAGTGCGGAGCAAAACAGGTGAATTGTTTAACTTGCCCGTTGCCCCTCTCGTCTCCTTGGTCCTCTGGCCCCGCTGTTACTCGACACTGGCTACTTTGGGCAGCCTGACACTGAAGGTCGAGCCCTTTCCTTCTTCGCTCCAGGCCAACCATACTTCACCCCCATGAGCGCGGGCCAGATGCCGCACTAAGTACAGTCCGATACCCGTGCCCTTTATGCCCTGGCGATTGCTATCATCATCTATCATCTGGAAGCGCTCGAATATTGTCTCGCGGTGCTGCTCCGGTATACCCAAGCCCTGGTCGGTAATGTCAATACGAATATAATCACTTTCGTCTTGGGCATTGATCACCACTTGGCCACCCTCGGGAGAATATTTCACCGCATTGCCCACCAGATTATCCAGAATCTGGACCACTTTATCAGGATCGGCCTCAATAGTAGGAAAGTCTTGGGGGATTCTGTTGATGAGTTCGTGGGCGGTGTTAACTGTGTACTCCCGTTGAGTATTTAGAACCTGATCGGCTATGTCTCTGACGTCTATTGTGCTGATGTGCAGGTCCAGGGCGCGGCCTGATTCAATACGCGAGACATTTAACAGATCGTTGATAAGTCGGGTAAGTCGGTCACACTCCTGGTTAATGATTTCGTAGAACTCGTGACGGGTCTCGCCGTCATACAGGCTCTCAACGTCGTCCAGCAAAGTGGCAACAAAGCCCTTAATAGAAGTCAGCGGGGTGCGCAGTTCGTGGGATACAGTAGAGACAAAGGCAGTCTTCATCCGTTCCACACGGCGGATATCAGTAATATCGCTAAAGATGGCTACTATGTTTTGAATCTGTTCCTCGGTGCCAGCCATAAGACTGGTCTCTACCCGGTAGGTCCGTTGGTTGGCTTCAGAGTTGATCTCGCACTCCATTTCGCTTTTACTGTCCAGAGAGTCGCTCAGCAACTGAGTAACTCGCTCATCGCTGATGACTTCTGACATCGGCTTACCTTCATAGCCATCAGGCGTCAAGCCCAATGCCTTACAAGCTGCCTGGTTAATCAGCCGGATAGTGCGCTTACCATTAACCACTATCACGCCGGCTCGGATGCTGGCGAAGGTCTGCTCCAGGCGCTCCTTTTCCTCACTGAGCTGGATGTACAACTGAGCATTAGAGATAACTGCCGCTGCCTGGTCAGCCAGCATCTCCAGCAGCCGCACATCGTCCTCATTGAACTCTTGCTCATACCGCTTGTTGCAGGCATGCATCACCCCGATGACTCGCTCGTGGACAACTCGCTCCTCCTCATCACGTTCCTTGATAGCTAGCGGTACACAGATGCCATTGCGGATACGCAGCAACGAGACCACTTCTGACAGCACCCGGGGGTCGTTGATGGCATCGTTGTACAATGCTGGCTCAGCGTTGCGATACACTAACCCACTTATACCGGTATCGGGATCTATTGCTAGTTGATTCGCCTGCTGTTCGGTGATTCCCAGAGCGGGGGGCAATATGGTTAGTTCCCGGCTCTCGGCATGATACAGCAGTATTAAGACCTTCTCCGACTGAACAATCATCGCGACCTTATTGATAAGGCGACCGAGCGTTCGCCGCAGTTCAGGCCGCGTTACTACAATAGCAGGCATCTCCGCCATCACTCTGGCAGTGTTCAGCTCCCCTTCTAATTCCCTGATCTTCCCCTGAAGTTCAGTTACTACCAGCCGATACCGCTCTAACTCTCTGCGTAAACTATTGGGGTCCTCAGGCAAACTCTGATCCGGCATGACCTGGACCGTCCTCCTTACATGCTCCCCAGTTTTCTATCCAAAGCCGACTATATTTCTCATTGTCACAGTCTATTTGTAGCTTGGCGACACTGTTCGGGTAGGAGTACCTCCGCCGGCCACATCACGCACCCGCCCACCACTATTACCTATTTCCCCGGAGTCGCTCGTAGCAGTAACTACCGGGCTTTACGACCGGGCACAAATACACATCAGCCTGTCTGTGATACAATAAGGTACCCGCGAAACGGCCTCATTTGTTGCCGTTTCGTCAGCAGACAAAGCCAAATACTTCACTGTCGGTAGCTAACTGCAACCCGTTACTTACGCCTACAAGCACAGGTAATTATATATTAACTTATACCAGGTGTCAACCCACTGTCAGCAGCCAGCCAAACTCCGGCCCAATACGCCCCTACTATCCACTAATTACTATTTGTACCCAGCTTGGGATGCAGTCTCGGATATACTGCTGGGATTCACATCAGGCATTGAACTTATTCATCGCCGCCTCAATGCCCTCACGCAACAAGTACTCAATCGCCTCTACGCTACGGCCTATCATGTGGTCAACGGTAGGCATCTCCGCGTCAGCGAAGGGCGATAGCACAAACTGTCGGGCATCCGCCCCCGGCGGCAGGGGACCAATGCCCAGCCGCAGCCGAGGAATATCCTCGCTGCCCAGTCGCTGTATGACCGACTGCATACCTTTGTGAGTGCCCCCGCTGCCTCCGCGACGCAACCGCAGTGTGCCTAACTTCAGGTCCAGGTCATCGTAGATAATCAACAAATCTGCCAACTCCAAATCAAAGTGGTCACAGACCCGCACCACCGCCTCCCCACTATTATTCATAAAGGTACGCGGCTTGACCAACAGGACCGGCTGGTCGCCCATCTGCCCCTCTCCCACTTCCGCTGGCAGCCGACCTCCGCTAAAGGCTATGGCGGCCAGAGGCCTCCGCCGGCGTAGGCGGATACCGTGGCGCTCAGCCAGCAGTTCAATGACACGAAACCCGACATTATGTCGGGTTTCGCCATACTCCGCACCCGGATTGCCCAGACCAATGAGGCAGTGCATATTACTCGCAGCCAACAGAGAACGCTATTCGCTTTCTTCTTGGGGCTCTTCTTCCTCGCCCGGTACTTCCTCAGCTTCCTCCGGAGCCAACTCCAGCTCTTCTTCAGCAATGGGTATCTCTTCCAGACCAACCAACAGCTCCTCAGCCACCCGCGTCTCCAGGTCTTCTTCTTTGATGGGCGGGGAGATGGTAACTACTGCCTCGGCGGGGTCGGCCAGTATCTCGACGTCGGGGGGAAGCTGCAACTGGTCGGCGTGCTTAGTATCATTGATCTCCATACCAGTAATATCAACCGTGATGTGGTCGGGGATAGCCGCGGGCAAGCATGCCACCTGCACCTGGTGCATAATCAGGTCCACCACGCCTCCTTCTTCCACCCCGGGCGCTTCACCCTCCACCTCCACGGGCACCTGCACGGTAATCCTCTCGGTCAGGGAGATCCACTGCAAGTCCACGCTCAGCGGCTCCCGGGATATCGGATGACGCTGCACTTCCTTGATGATGGCCGCTGTGTCCTTGTCGACCTTTACGCCTTCAATTTGCAAATCAATGAGGACATTGGCCCCCCGCTCGGTACCCAGTACCCTCTCCAGCTCCTGGCGGGGTACCGTGATAACCATATGCTCGCGGCCTAACCCATAAGCCACCCCGGGCACCAGGCCCTGCTCACGCAGCCGGTGAGCCGGCCCTTTACCGGTCTCCTCACGTCGCTGGGCGATTATTGCTACCTGTTCCATTTATCAACTACCTCCTGCTGTAGTATTCAGGGAGAATATTGCTCCATATTTCTCGGTATTAGTCAGTGCGATTGGCCAGGATGGCGCTGACCGAGGCATTACGATGGATACGGTCAATGGCCTCCGCCAGCAGGGGAGCTACGCTCAGAATTGTCATCTTCTGCAGGCGCTTTTCCGGGCCTATGGGAATACTATCAGTGACCACTACGCTCTGGACTGGTGCTTCAGTGAGCCGCTTACAGGCAGGCTCAGAAAGCACAGCGTGGGTGGCGGCGCAGTGCACCTCAACCGCCCCTCGCTTTACCAGTACCTTGGCTCCTTCCACCATTGTTCCGGCCGTATCT
>JALGTV010000088.1 GCA_029821215.1 Candidatus Zipacnadia bacterium
TGATCCACGCCGAGGGCCTGGAGGCGGTCTACCAGCGGCACGAGAAACTGGCCCAAATGACGCGGGTCGCTATGCAAGCCTTGGACCTGGAGCTATTCGCGGAGCCCGATTATGCCTCGGCAGTGGTAACGTCAGTGGTATCACCCGCAGAGCTGGATTCGACTGAGTTGGTCCGCGCCGTAGATGAGAAGCATAATATTCTTATCTCCGGTGGCCAGGGAGAGCTAAAGGGCAGGATCTTCAGAATCGGTCATCTGGGCTGGGTCGGTCCCCAGCAGATTTACCAGACTATCGCTGCCGTCGCCGACGGGCTGAACCAACTGGGCCACCAGTGTGACGCCGAGCAGGCGGCCCAGGCAGCACAAGCGGCAGCTAAGGAGAGGTAAGACGAAGCTATGGCTACCCACCGGATATTAGTTTGCGATCCCTTAGCCGAGGAAGGCCTACATATACTGGAGGAAATCGGCGAGGTCCAAACGTGCTTTGATTTCACTGAGCAGCAGCTAATTGAGGCTATCAAAGATGCCGACGCGATGGTGGTGCGCAGTGGCACCCAGGTTACCGCCCCGATAATTCAGGCCAGCACCCGCCTAAAGATCATTGCCCGGGCGGGAGTGGGCGTGGATAACATTGATCTGGATGCCGCCACCCGTCAGGGCATCATCGTGGTAAACTGTCCTACTGGCAATACCGTTGCCACTG
Organism: Candidatus Zipacnadia bacterium; assembly: GCA_029821215.1. GTDB lineage: Bacteria > Armatimonadota > Zipacnadia > Zipacnadales > Zipacnadaceae > JALGTV01. The sequence continues at coordinate 703 of JALGTV010000088.1, forward strand.
CCGAGCATGCCCTGGCCCTACTATTGGCAGCCGCCCGCAACATTCCCCAGGCTAATATCAGTCTCAGAGCCGGTCGGTGGGAGCGGGGACGATTTATGGGCCGCCAAGTGGCTGGGAAGACTTTGGCCATTATCGGGTTAGGCAAAATCGGCACTGAGGTCGCCCGCCGCGCCACCGCATTGGGAATGGAGGTGGTTGCCTACGACCCCTATGTTGCCCCCGATCATGCCAGTAGCCTGGGGGTACAGATGCAGTCACTTGCTGAAGTGCTGGCGGAGGCTGATTTTATCACTATTCATACCGCCCTGACCGATGAGACTCAGGGGTTGATAGACGCCGAGAAACTTGAGCATGTCAAACCTGACGCCATTATCATAAACTGTGCGCGAGCCGGCATTGTAGATGAGGACGCTCTGCTGACAGCACTGCAAGAAGGAAAGATTGGGGGGGCCGCCTTGGATGTATTCGCGGGTGGCTCAGAGCCGAATGCGGAACTGATAGCGCTGGATAACGTCATTGCTACGCCGCACCTGGGGGCTTCCACCACTGAGGCGCAGGTCAATGTCGCTGTGGATGCCGCCAAACAGGTGGTAGACGTGCTGAGGGGCCAGGCCCCACGCTGGCCGGTTCATTGTTAGAGCAGTTAGCTCAACTACCAGCAGTCAGCCGCCTGGAAATGAGGGACAAAGCAATGGACATACTAATAACTAATGATGATGGCATCTACGCGCCCGGATTGAAGGCTCTGGCTCAGAGCCTGCAGCAGATAGCCGAGGTGACCATCGTCGCGCCCGAGCAGGAGCAAAGTGCCTCCGGCCATGCGGTGACTCTGCATAAGCCGCTACGAATGAAGTCGGTGGAGATTCCCGGGTTGGATGGAGCTGCCTATGCCAGCAATGGCACTCCGGCCGACTGCGTAATCTTAGGTTGTCTGACTGGGTTGAGCCAGCCCGATCTGGTGGTGGCCGGCATTAACCGGGGGGCCAACCTGGGTGAGGAAATACTGTATTCCGGCACAGTCTCCGCCGCGATGGAGGCAGCGCTACAAGGCGTGCCCGCTTTTGCTATCTCGGTGGATTCTTATTCCCCGACCGACTTTGAGCCAGCCGCCCAGTTTGCCCGAAAGCTGGCCCAGGTTCTGCCCCATGCCGACCTCAATGACAACTGTTTTCTGAATGTGAATGTCCCGGCTGTGCCGCGCCCGGAGATTACTGGTATTAGGTTCACCAGGCTGGGCAAGCGGGCTTACATCAACAAGGTAGAGCACCGTGAGGACCTGCGGGGACAGAGCTATTATTGGTTAGCGGGCAATCCTGAAGAGACCGATAGTGGCGAGGGCACCGATATCGCCGCTGTGGCCGCCGGCCAGATATCAATCACTCCCATGCACTTTGACCTGACCAGCCACGAGCTGCTGGATGATCTCGCCTCGCTGGTGGATGATCTCAGTGACTGGTGAACCTACCAGCCCTGCCTACCTGGAGCTGCACGCCGCCGGAGAATTGACTAAGCGCCGCGATAAAGCACTGCGGATGCTGGCGCAGTGTCGGCTGTGTCCGCGGGAGTGTGGCGTAAACCGGCAGGAGGGCGAGGTGGGCTTCTGTCGGTCGGGTCGCCTGGCGCAGGTCTCCAGTTACAATCCCCACTTCGGTGAGGAACGGCCCCTGGTGGGGAGAGGCGGCTCGGGGACTATATTTTTGACCAATTGTAATCTGCGCTGCATATTCTGCCAGAATTACGATATTAGCCACCTGGGGCGGGGCCAGGAAGTATCAGCTCAGCGCCTGGCCGAGATGATGCTACAGTTGCAGCATTTGGGCTGTCACAATATCAATTTCGTGACTCCCACTCACTTCATGCCTCAGATTCTGGAGGCGCTGGTCATTGCTGCTGATGAGGGATTAAACTTGCCGCTGGTGTATAATTGTGGGGGCTATGAAAGTGTGGCGGCGCTGCAACTGCTGGACGGAATTGTGGACATATATATGCCCGATGTCAAATACAGTAACAGTCAGGTAGCCGAGCGTTTCTCGGGGGCCCCGGATTATTTCCCACGGATGAAGGAAGCAGTGCGGGAGATGCACCGGCAGGTGGGCGACTTGCAGATAGATGATGGGGGGCTGGCCAGCCGGGGGCTGTTAGTGCGACATTTGGTTATGCCCGAAGGATTGGCTGGCACCGCCGAAGTGATGGACTTTTTGGCGTCGGTAAGTCCTGATACCTATGTTAACGTTATGGCCCAGTATCGCCCCTGCTATCAGGCCCATCATGATGACCAGATTAACCGGCCAATTACCACTGAGGAATACCGCCAAGCGGTTCAGGCTGCCTATGAGGCCGGCTTGCACCGGCTGGATGAGCGGCCGCTGGCGTTGCCAAGGAAGTGAGTGTCAATGCGGTCTGGAACGCCAGTGTTGACGGGAGAGGAGGTGAGTAAGAATGTATCGACGCCAGCTATTGCTTGAGGGCGACTGGATGAACTGGCTGCCACCATCCCCGCATCGGGAGGCGATCCTGGACTTTCTGGAGCGAGGGCGATGTACGCTAATAGAGCGTGGTGAGGATGAAAGTCCACTTATCCAGTTTGAAGACGGCGGCCTGATGGAGCTGGACAAAATCCGCTACGACGAAGACATTGCTTTCTACCACGCTGACCAGCCCGACGAGCGCGTATACGGTGAATACCGCGCCACCCAGTACAGCGATGTGTGCGGCTCAGTGGATGAAATGAAGCGCATCTTTGCCGAGGAACCACAGCGCATTGCTGAAGATAGGGATTACCTGGAGAGCCTGCTGAAGGACACGCTGTATATGATGCGGCGGATGAATAGGCGGCAACAAGCATACTCTGAGTTTGGGCGACAGCTTGCAGAGTTGGCCCGGCAAATACAGCAAGTGGAGGAAGAGAGCATGGCACCGGCTCACAAGGGTGCCGAGGAGTTGCGGCGGATGTGGGACACTAACCCCGACTGCGCGGCCACTGAGCTTGCGCGGCTCAACGAATTGGCCGAGCAGGTGCGCGGTGTCGGGAGCCGGCAGGAGGCCCGCTTGCGCGACCATAAGCATCTGGCCCTGGAAGTATTCCGTGCGTATCAGACCATCAAGGGGCAGCGGAACTGGAGTGAAGAAGAAGCCCAGGCCACTGATCGGGTGGAAAGTGGCGATGACAGGGCAGTATCGTCAAGCGCGTAAACTACACTGGTAAGGGAGGAATTCAGTGATGAGTAATTTTTGGCAGGTTGTCAAACAGACTGCGGATCGGGTATTCCGCGGCAGTAAGCACTCGGTCGCGGTGATCACCGAGAGTATTGATCGCCAGGCGACTATCCAAAAGCTGGCCAGTCGCATGCGGGGCCTGGAGCGCGAACGCCATGACCTAATCAGTACTATCGGGAAAAAGGTCTACTCACTACACCAGCGTGGCAAAGTACGCAACCGCGATGTACTGAATGATTGCGTTCGCATAGACGAAATAGGCCAGCAACTGGAGGATCTGCAGCAACAGATAGAGCAGATTCGCCGCCAGGCAGCCACCGAGGAGGAAATCGTGGTGGAAATTGAGGACGAGGAGTCGCTGACCGATGAAGAGGCGGCAGCTCCCGAAGAGGAGGCAACCCCCAAGGAGGTTGAGGAGGAGGAAGTGGCTACCGAGCCACCCGGTGAGGAGCAGCAGCCGGAGCCTATCGAGCCGGAGCCGCCAGACACCAACTGGGATGAACCCGACACCAGCCAGCAATATTAGGTACTAATACTGCTGGCCAACAGGAAACCTGTTAGTACTAACGGGCACTACCTGGAATTAGCTAATCCGGATAGCCCGTGAAAGAGGCTGGTTGATGTATAAGATTGGATTTGATAATGAGCTGTACCTGAGCAAACAGAGCGAGGCGATTCTGGAGCGCGTGGCCCAGTTCAATGACAAGCTATATCTGGAGTTTGGCGGCAAGCTCTCGTTTGACTATCACGCCCACCGGGTATTGCCCGGCTATGATCCCAATGTCAAGCTGAGACTCCTGCAACACCTAAAGGACCAGATTGAGGTCATCTTCTGTGTATGCGCCGCCGATTTGGAGAACGGCCGGATCCGGGGCGATTTTGGTATAACTTACGAAACCGCTACCCTTAAGGCCATAGATGATCTGACCGATTGGGACATTGAGACCACAGCGGTGGTCATCAACCGCTTTTCCGATGAAGCTGTAGCTAAGCGGCTGATGGCCAAAGTTCGCCAACAGCAGATACCTGTCTACACCCAGCCGTATATTGACGGATATCCGACCGATGTAGACAAAATTGTGAGCTCTGCCGGCTATGGCCGTTACCCCTATATCCCCACTTCCAAGCCCATCGTCATCGTCACCGGCGCCGGCCCCGGCAGCGGCAAGATGTCCACGTGTCTGGCCCAGATGTATCATGACCATCAGCAAGGCAGACGTTCGGGCTACGCGAAATTTGAGACCTTCCCCATCTGGGATCTGCCTGTGGACCATCCCGTCAATGTGGCCTACGAGGCCGCCACCGCCGACCTTGGAGATCAGAATATGGTGGATCCTTTCCATCTGGCCGCCTATGGCGTGACGGCTATCAATTATAATCGAGACGTGGAGAGTTTCCCTATTCTTAACAGTTTGCTGGAGCGCATTGTGGGTGAAGATAAGAGTATGCTGTACTACAAATCGCCGACTGATATGGGTGTGAATAGAGCCAGCGCCGGCATAGTAGATGACGGGGTGGTACGGGAGGCAGCCCGGCAGGAGATCATTCGCCGCTTTTTCCGTTACCGGTGGGAGTACCTGGGGGCGGTGGGAAGCCAGGAAGCGGTGGAGCGGACCGAGGAGCTAATGAAACGAGTTGGCGTCACCCCCACGGACCGGGCAACCGTCTCCCCTGCCCGTCAGGCCGCCCAGGAGGCGGAGGAGACCGGCAAGGGCAACAAGGGCCTGTACTGTGGGGCGGCCCTGGAGTTGCCCGATGGTGCCTTAGTTACCGGCAAGAACTCGCCGCTGCTGCATGCGGCCTCGGCCGCGATTCTCAATGGGGTTAAGCACCTGGCGGGGATCCCCGATGATATCCACTTGCTCCCTGAGCTGATGGTAAGTAATGTGGCCAAATTGAAAGCCCAGGTGCTGGGCTCGCGCTCGGCCAGTCTGAATGTAGAAGAGGTGCTTATTGCCTTGGGCATCAGCGCAGCGACCAATCCGGCCGCCGAAGCCGCGGTTCAGATGCTCAGCAGGTTGCGGGATCGTGATATGCACCTGACCCATGTGCCCAGTTCCGGCGACCAATCGGGCCTGCGCGACCTGGGCCTCATCTTCACCACCGACGCCCAGCCCACCTCCCACGGCTACTTTTTCCTTCGTAGTTAGACCATCGCCTTTGGGGATACCGAAATGTTGCCCAGCTTTGTCATCCTACCTATCCATAACTGATATTTTACCTTGTGGTGATATGTCTTGAGTATTTTAGATAATCTGAATCCTGAACAACAAAAGGC
>JALGTV010000308.1 GCA_029821215.1 Candidatus Zipacnadia bacterium
GTACAGATGTCGGCACCAATTAGGGCTGCCTCCACCACATGCTGGGGATGACGTACACTGGAGACGATTATCTCCGTGGCGAAATCATAATTAAAATAAATCTGGGCTATTTGCTCCACCAGCTCCATTCCCCGATGTCCGATATCGTCCAGCCGCCCGATAAATGGCGAGATAAAGGTCGCCCCCACCTTGGCGGCCAGCAGAGCCTGATTAGGGGAGAAACATAGAGTACAGTTAGTTTTGATCCCTTCCGACGACAGGACACTAATGGCCTTTATCCCCTCCCTGATCATCGGGATCTTCACCGCAATATTAGGTGCCCAGGAAGCGACCTTACGCGCTTCTTCAATCATGCCTTCGGCTTCCAGGCTCACCACTTCGGCGCTCACCGGTGGGATTGGTAGTCACACCGTCCACTATCCCCCACGAGCAAGCCGTACGAATGTCCTCAACGTTGGCTGTGTCTACAAATATTTTCACGCCATTTACCTCCTGTAACTGATTATTACTGCATTTATATACGTAGCCCTCAGTCCACGGCCTCTACTGCCGTGACCTGGGGAATCTCTTCCTTAAGTGTTCTTTCAATGCCCAGGCTCAGAGTTTGCTGAGCCATAGGGCACCCTTGGCATGCCCCCTTCAAGCGCACTTGCACCGTGCCGTCCTCAGTATGACTTTGCAGATGAACTCTGACCTTCTTAAGTACTGCCTGCACTTGCTCTTGCAGCGACATACAATAACCTCCCAACAGGTATCTGACAAACTCTTGGTAAATTACTCTTGCTTATCTAAACATCCGGAACTCAATCGGCGCCAGCCCGGCTGCACGCAGCAGTTTCTCCGCGCTGACTACCAGTTCCTCTCGTTTTCTGGCTGCCGCATGCTGCCCTGGGCCTACTACTTCGCGTAAATAGCGATCTATTGCCACTCAGGCGGATTATTGGCTACTGCCCACACAGCCAGTTGCGCCGCCGGATAGGTTAGTCCACAGCTATCACTGCCCGGACCTCAGGGATTTCCGCCTTCAACCACCCCTCAATGCCCCCACACCCGGGGTGCTTAGCCATAGGGCACCCCTGGCACCCCTTCTTCAGACGCACCTGCACCGTGCCGTCCTCAGTTACGTCCACCAGCTCCACGTCCCCACCATGACCTTGCAGATGAACGCTGACCTTCTCAAGTACTGCCTGCACTTGCTTTTGCAGCGACATGCAATGACCTCCCAACAGGTATCTGACAGACTCTTGGTAAATTGCTCTTACTTATCTAAACATCCGGAACTGAATCGGTGCCAGCCCGGCTGCACGCAGCAGTTTCTCCGCGTTGACTACCAGTTCCTCTCGCTTTCTGGCTGCCGCATGCTGCCCTGGGCCTACTACTTCGCGTAAATAGCGATCTATTTGCCACTCAGGCGGATTATTGGCTACTGCCCACACCGCCAGTTGTGCTGCTGGATGCGGCGGTTGGCGGCGAGCAATAACCCCTGCCAACCTCCTCATGTGCTGGTCGGGGCATGGAGCGGCGACCATCACGTCTGTTGGTGTCGGCATGCGCACATATGCCGTCCGCCCTACCATTCCCTGAACTGCGCTGGGCCCGGTCCTCCGGCTCCGGCGGGGGCTTATCGCTATCTTCTACTGACTGCTCGTCTGTCTCGTCCTCATCGCCTTCTTCACTGTGCTGCTGGCACACCTGGGCTTTCCAGCCGCTGGTGGCGGAAACGTAGCTCCTCAGGCAACTTATCGCCGCGGTTGCCTACCCCATAACGCTCATCTTCGGCGCTGTCGACCACCTCCGCTTTGGTTAGCAACTGGTCTACTTCTTCCTCCAGTCGGGCGATCTCCTGCTTCATCCGCCCGTAACTCATAGCTTTATGCTTAGAGGCATTGGCCTGCACCTTAGTGCCAGCCAACGCCACATGACCCAGCTTGACCAATCCGGTCTGCTGGCACAATCTCAGTACTTGCACAAATAGCTCCGATAGCGCCTCCAGATGGCGCCGCCGGAAGGTGCAGATAGTGTCGTGGTCGGGATGCTGATCGGCAGCAATTACCCGGAAGGGTACCTGCTCGTAGGTAGGTGGCCCTGCTCGATCTTCCGCGAGCTGGCTATACCGACACAATAGCCATATAAAAGCAGACTGACCATCATTGGCGGATCGTAGGCCGGCTGCCCGCCGCCGTCGGACTCATAGGCGGCGTAGATATCAGAAAGATCCAGCGAGCCGCCCACATCGCCGATGAAATAGGCCAAGTGCCCCACTTCCAGCCAGTCATTCAGAGCCGGTGGTAGAAGGAACTGCTGATCCGGGTTATATTCTTTGAATCGCTTCATATTATTGTCGCATTTGAGGAGGTTCTCCGACAGGCTGCTAGGTTGTCGATAGGGAAACCAAAAACCTCGGCTAATGGTTGGATTGGCATGCACATTCCCCTTGTACGGCTTTGAAGGAACTAGTTTCAAGTCTCCTTAGAATCCCAAAGCAGGATTACATACCATCTCCAGAGAATTATACCATCCGTATGCTACCTTGTCCAGGACGCTGTGAACTATATTATGAAAGTCAACCTCTTTGAATATGGCTTGCCCGAGGAGCTGATTGCCCAGCAGCCGGCTCCCCAAGCCTCTGCTGTCCAGGTGGCCCAGGAGGCGGCTGACCGCCAGCGTTACCAGACGGTGTATGCCGCCCAGCCGGGGGCAGTAGCTGCCCCGACGGCGCTGACCGCCAGCGTTACCAGACGGTGTATGCCGCCCAGCCGGGGGCAGTAGCTGCCCCGACGGCAGGGCTACACTTTGATGAGGCGATGCTGGAGCAACTGGATTGTCCGCATTACCCTGCACACCAGCGCCGGCACCTTCCGGCCAGTGAAGGCCGAACGAGTGGAAGACCACGTCATGGATGCCGAGTACTACCAGATAAGCCCGGAGAGTGCCGCGGCTATCAATGAATATCGTGCAGCAGGTGGGCGCATCATTGCCGTGGGCACGACGGTCGTACGGACGCTGGAGACGGTGGCTAATGAGCAGGGGCAGGTGCCACCCTGCTGATGCTGGTATGTGCATTGGCCGGACGGGAGCAGGTCCTGGCCGCCTACCACCAGGCCGTCGCCGAGCGGTACCGGTTTTATAGTTAC
>JALGTV010000089.1 GCA_029821215.1 Candidatus Zipacnadia bacterium
TTGCCCAGCGGGTAGTGGTAGCGGGCAAAACTTAGGGTAAGAAAAGGTGAGGCTCAATCAGGAAGAAATCGTATCGCGTCAATGAGCGGATACGGGCGCCGCAGGTGCGGATCCTTGATCCAGACGGAGAGCAGCTTGGCGTTATGCCGATTAAGGAGGCGCAGGAGGAGGCAATGCGGCGGGGGCTGGATTTGATAGAGATAGTGCCTGACGCTGAGCCGCCTGTCTGTCGGATTATGGACTTCGGCAAATTCCGCTATCAGCAGCAGAAGAAGGCCAAGCAGGCGGCTAAGAAGTCCAAGCAAGGCATGCTAAAAAGCATCCGTGTCCGGCCTAATACTGGCGACCACGACATTAAGTTTAAGATGCGGTTAAGTTCAACGTCATCTTCCGGGGCCCCGAGCTGCGCCACAAGGACATCGGCCGTCAGCAGTTACAGCGGTTTATTGATGGGTGCGCTGAGGTGGGCGAAGTTGATATGCCCCCGCGGATGGAAGGGCGCCGGATGATTATGGTGCTGCGGCCTAAAGGATAGCCCTACCCCATCTTAGGTTAATCAATCTTTATGCAAGTCGGATCTGCGTGGCAGACGGATTGTATTCCCTTAGCCAACAAGTTCATAGTTGTAATGTGCGTAGTAAATCATGGGAAGAGGAAGTAGCAGATGGGTAAGAACAAGATGAAATCAAAGAAAGCCGCCACCAAGCGGTTCAAGATCACCGGCAGCGGTCGCGTGATGCACAAGCAGACTGGCCAAGGGCACCTGTTGTCCAAAAAGTCACGGCGCCGCAAGCGGCGGCTATCAGTACAGGGCGAAATCAAGGGCCGTCCTGCCAGGACCATCAGGGACACTTTGCTCAGTGAATAACATACCCCAACCGAGTAGTGAGGATTGACGGGTAGGAGATTACTAAATGCCAAGGGTAAAAACGGGACCGACGCGTCGCCGTCGGCATAAAAAGATACTCAAGCAAGCCAAGGGATACTGGGGTGGCCGCCACCGGCTGGTCAAGACAGCCAAGGAGTCAGTGATGCGGGCTGGCAACTACGCCTGGCGCGACCGGCGCCGCAAAAAACGTGACTTCCGCCGCCTGTGGATCAGTCGCATCAATGCGGCCGCTCGCCAGCGGGGCTTAAGCTATAGCCAACTGGTTGGTGGACTGCGCAAGGCCCAGATTGAGATTAACCGTAAGATGCTGGCTCACCTGGCGGTGGAGGACCCCGAGGCCTTTGAGGCTATTGTCGAGAAGGCTCAGGCTGTCGTCAGTAGCTAACTGGTCAGCAACTGGGATTTTCCTCACGCAACGCCTATCAACCTCCGGAGACATTATGGAGTATTGGGGCCTGATTTTTGATGTTGACGGCGTGATTGCTGACACCGAGGCGCTGAATGCTCGCGCCAGTGTCCAGATGTTTGCCCAGCTCTACGGCGTCACTGTTCAGCCTGAGGATTTCCGCCCCTTTGTGGGCACCGGTGACGAGCGCTACGTGGAGGGTGTCGCTGAGAAGTATGGTGTGCAGATAGATACGCAGGAAGCAGTGCAGCGGCGGGCCGAGAATTTCTTCCACTTGCTCCAGTCTTCCTCACTGCCCGCCGCTCCCGGGGTTCTGGAATTAGTTGAGGCTGGTAGGGTGGATGAGCGGGTGAGATTAGCTATCGCTACCTCCGGCCAGAAGGCTAAACAATTCCCGGTTATTGAAGGCACTGGGCTGAAGTTGGACTGGTTTGATGCGATTATAACTGGTGATGATATTGACCGCAAAAAGCCTGATCCTCAGATATACGTGCGTACTGCTCAGTACTTGGGCCTTCCCCCTGAACGGTGCGTGGTGATAGAAGATGCGCCGGCCGGAGTGGCAGCAGCCAAGGCGGCCGGGATGTTCTGCGTAGCAGTTACCAGTAGTGTAGGCCGCGATGCCCTCAAACTTGCCGACCTGGTCGTTGACAGCCTGCTGGAAGTGACCGTGCAATTGCTGATCCAGCAATTCCATCTCACTTCAACAGCCTAATGACACGGGCCAATTCCCACTGCCGACTTGAAATCCACTGCCATTATGGCTATAATAGCTTAAATCTCTTAACAACTGCATAGCTCAAAGGTAATGATGGGGAAAAGTAGGCTCTCGTAGGAGTCACAGAGCGGGGACGCTGTGGGCTGAGAGCGTTCCCGGCCACCGCGGAGCCGAAGTTCACCCCTGAACTGGCGGCTGAACAGCGTAGGGCGATCGCCGAGGGGAAATTGAATGCTGTAGGAGCGGCATCCCTGCCGCGAATATGAGATGGCTTCTCTGCGTTCAGTAGGCCGAGCCGGAATGCTGCACCGTTACCGCAGTCCCACTGCTAAGGGTGGTATAACGAAAGCCCGCTGCTTTCGTCCCGGGGACGAAGGTGAGGGCTTTTGGAGTACAAGGAACAGGGAGGCAGGGAAGTGGGGTGGATGAAGCGCGACGAATGCTATGCCAACATATTGCTCGCGTAGCGCAGGTTCTTAACCTGCGCGCCCTAATGAGGCGAGGTTGGAGAACCTCGCCTACACGATGGGAGGCCGGAAGCCTATGCCACCCAACAAGTAGGAAGTGATGGACATGGAAGACAAACTCAGGGCATTGGCTGACCAAGCCCGCCAGGCTATAGATCAGGCCGACGATAACCAACAATTAGAGCAGGTTCGGATAGAATACTTGGGCCGGCAGGGTCGGTTGCGCCAGATTATGCAAAGCATCAGTGACCTGCCGGCCCAGCAGCGGCCGGCGATCGGACAATTGGCCAATCGGGTATCCAGAGAGCTTCAGCGACTCCTCGCCCAGCGGGTAACAGAATTAGAGGCAGCGGCAACCGAGGCTGACAAAGAGGCGCAGAAGATAGATGTGACCCTGCCCGGCCGGGGCCCCCGGGTAGGCAAGCAGCACCCCCTGATGGCTACTCTGGAGGAGATGATTGACATATTCCTGGGGCTGGGTTTCGTCGTCGCTGAGGGGCCAGAGGTAGAGAATTATTATTACAGCTTTGAGGCCCTCAACTATCCCGAATTCCACCCGGCTATGGATGAGCAGATGACCTTTTATATTACTGATGATGTGCTGCTGCGCTCCCAGACCTCGCCGGTGCAAATCCGAGTGATGGAGCAGCAGCCACCGCCAGTGCGCATTGTGGCACCGGGCCGCTGCTTCCGTCGGGATACAGTGGATGCTACTCACTGCCACACCTTCTATCAACTGGAGGGGCTGCTGGTAGACGAGGGCGTTACTTTTGCTGACTTGAAAGGCACCTTGGAGGTATTTGCCCGGGAGATGTTCGGGCCGGACTGTCATATGCGGTTCCGGCCTGACTTCTTCCCGTTCACCGAGCCCAGTGCTGAGATCGCCCTGACCTGCATAATCTGTGGGGGAAAGGGCTGCCGGGTGTGCGATTATACTGGGTGGCTGGAAGTGGGAGGCAGTGGTATGGTAGACCCTAATGTTTTGGCCAAGGTTGGCTATGACACGGAGAAGTACACCGGTTGGGCTTTTGGGGTAGGGGTGGAGCGGTTTGCCATGCTGCGCTATGGCATTGATGACATCCGCCTGTTCTACACCGGCGATATGCGGTTTTTGGAACAATTTTAGCGGCAATTGATGATGAAACTGAAACAGCTTGAGATGAACGACTAATGGAAGCAAAAGAGCCCCCCGAGCGTGAACCTGACGGCCAGCCCCGCTGGCGGCGGACGCTGTACGTGATGTGGGTAGCCGAATTCGTCGCTATAGCTGGCTTCACTTTCGTGATGCCCTTCATTCCCTTCTATATCAGGGAGTTGGGCGTAACTGATGAACAACTGGTGCCCCTCTGGGCAGGAATTCTCGCTACTGCTCCGGCAGCTTGCATGGTTATCTTTTGTCCTATTTGGGGATCGCTGGCCGATAAATATGGACGGAAGTTAATGGTCATGCGAGCAATGTTCGGTGGGGCGGTATTGATCACGGGAATGGGGCTGGTCAGCAACGTGTATCAACTATTGGTACTCCGCCTGTTGCAAGGGGCGATCACTGGTACTATGGTGGCTGCTACTACCCTGGTATCAAGCGTAAGTCCCTCCCGGCGGTTAGGCTACAGCATGGGTATAATGCAGACGGGGGTGTTTGTCGGGGCAGCAGTGGGACCGTGGATAGGGGGCATAGTTGCTGACCATCTTGGCTATCGGATTCCTTTCTATATTGCCGGTGGATTGCTGCTGGCAGGGGGCTGCACCGCATTGTTAGGAGTCCAGGAGAATTTCTCGCGACCTACCCCTGAGGAAGAGAAAGCCAACGGGACCTTGCGTGCTGTTGCCAACCACCATGGCTTCTCTGCTATACTGGTGGTCTTTTTCCTCTTTAGTCTCGGCACGACCATTGTGGCCCCCATATTTCCCCTATTTGTTGAGAAGATTGTCGGTGCTGGTGGCCCGGTTGCGTCTACCACCGGGCTAATGATAGGAATAACTGGCCTGGTGGCCGGCATCAGTGCTACCATCATCGGCCGCCTGGGCGACAGAATGGGGCACAAACAACTACTCACCGTCTCCACGCTCGTTTCCGGGCTGGCGTCCATACCCCATGCCCTGGTCAGGACAGTAGACCAACTGATAGGACTGCGGGTTTTGTTTGGTATGGGCGTGGGAGGCGCACAGCCTATCATTAATACTATAATTGGCAAAATCACTCCGCGCAACTCATACGGCAAAGCCTATGGCTTGACCTTCTCAGCCGGTACGTTAGGCAGTGTGGTAGGTCCCTTGGTGGGGGGGCTAGTGGCTTCTCAGTTAGGCCTGCGGCTTCCCTTCGTAATAATGGGGGGGCTGCTCATTGCGATTTCGCTGGTGGTAGCGCTGCGGGTAAAGGAGGCATAACATGCGAGTACCATACCAGTGGCTACAAGAATACCTGGACACTGATATGTCGGTTGCTGACTTGTCTTCCTGCCTGACAATGAGTGGCCTGGAGGTGGAGGAGATCGAGCAGTGGACGGCCCAGGACGGTGGGGCAGAGGACCAGGTCCTCATCACGGCGGTTACTCCCAACCGCGGTGATTTGCTGTCCATGGTTGGGGTAGCCCGCCATGCGGCGGCAGTGACAAACAGTGCTTTTAATCCACCGCTGGCCAGTTGTCCGGCGACTGAAGAGTCAATAGTAGACCCGGTGAAAGCTCAGTTGGGCCCGCTGACCGTGGAGATAGCCGACCCGATGGGCTGTCCCCGCTACTCAGCTTTGCTGATTGAGGGAATTACGGTCCAGCCGTCGCCGGATTGGCTACGCTACCGCATAGAAGCCGCCGGCATCCGCTCCATTAACAACGTGGTAGACTGCACTAATTATGTGTGCTGGGAGCTGGGCCAACCCATGCACGCTTTTGACTTTCAGTTAGTCAAAGATGGCCACATTATTGTGCGCAAAGCACAGGAGAATGAGCGGCTCCTGCTGCTGGATGACACCTGGCCCACTTTGGGGCCGGAGGACGTAGTGATCGCCGATCCCATGGGGGCAGTGGCCCTGGCCGGGGTGATGGGCGGGGCTGATACCCAAATGCGGGAGAACACCGCCAGTGTACTGCTCGAATCAGCTCACTTTGATCCTACTACCATCCGCCAGACTTCCCTGCGGCTGGGAGTATCCACCGAAGCCTCCTACCGTTTTGAGCGCCGGGTAGACCCCAATTTGACTCTGCCTGCCCTGGCTCGGGCTGCCGAGTTGATACTGGCCACCGCCGGCGGGGAGATCACTCAACCGGCCCTTGATGTGTGCACCATTGCCTTTGAGCCTCAGACTGTCCCCCTGCGTCCTCAGCGATGCAATAGCTTGCTGGGCACCGACATAGAAGCCCAGACGATGGCTGAGTACCTGCACCGGCTCGGTTTTGAAGTGGCTAAAGAAGAAAAGCAGCTACTGGTAACCGTGCCCACCTTCCGGGCTGAAGTGGAGCGCGAAGTGGACCTCATTGAAGAAGTCGCCATTGTTTATGGCTATGACAACATCCCCCTGACTCTTCCTGGTCATCTTACCGGTAGCGGCCGCCTCACCCGCTCCCAGAGGCTGCGGCGGCGGGTAGGCGAGCTTCTCCGCGCCGGTGGGCTTAACGAGAATCTCAGTTTCTCCATGATGGAGCCCGACACTCTGGACCGAGTTTGCTGGCCCCCGGACTGCCCTGAACGCGACCATTGCTGGCCCCCGGACTGCCCTGAACGCGACCAGTTGCGACTTGCTAATCCGCTCAGCCAGCAACAGTGCCTTATGCGCACTACCCTGTTGCCTGCCTTGCTGGAGGCGTGCCGCCATAATGCCCGGCAGCGCGTGGCCGATGTGGCTCTGTACGAAATCGGTACAGCCTTCCTGCCCAATCCCGACCACGCCCTGCCCCGCGAAGAG
>JALGTV010000090.1 GCA_029821215.1 Candidatus Zipacnadia bacterium
TGTGTGATGAGCCAGCAGTGGCTATATTGACCCGGGAGGGTCCCGGGGTGGTGCGGGAGTTAATCGGCCTTGGTGCCCAATTTGACCGGGCTAACGGCGAGCTGGACTATGGCCGGGAGGCCGCTCACGGCACCAATCGCATACTTCACTCCCACGGTGACGCCACTGGCGCAGAGGTCCAGCGGGTGGCTTCCGAAGCCGCCGCTGACTTGTCTGGTATCCAGATATATGAGGAAACTGCGGCTGCAGAATTGCTGGTGCTGGACGGGCAATGCGTCGGCGTTGAAGCGATCGCCGTCACCGATGGTCACCGCCGACGCTTTGTGGCGGACAGTATCCTGGTAGCCACTGGAGGCGGCGGTTGCCTGTATAAATATTCCACCAATCCGCCGGTGGCTACTGCTGACGGAATTGGCCTGGCGTGGCGCGCTGGAGCTACCTTACAGGATTTGGAGTTCGTCCAGTTCCATCCCACCGCCCTGGCCGATGAGGGCTATCCCAAGTTTCTCATCTCCGAGGCCGTCCGCGGCGAAGGCGCCATTCTCCTTAATTCTCGTCGCGAGCCGTTTATGTCCGCTTATCATCAACTGGAGGAATTGGCCCCCCGTGATGTAGTAGCGCGGGCGGTATTCAGCGAGATGACCGGAGCCGGTGATGGCCATGTCTACCTTGATTTCTCACCCATTGGCAAATCAGCTATGGCCCAGCGGTTCCCGGGTATCATCAATGAACTGCATCAGCGCGGATTTGCTCCCGAAGAAGCGCCGATACCCATAACACCGGCCGCTCACTATATGATGGGGGGCATTGCCAGCGATCTTCATGGCTTCACCCACCTGCCCCGCCTTTTTGCCTGCGGCGAATGTGCCAGCTATGGTGTCCATGGGGCCAATAGGCTGGCTTCCAATTCTATATTAGATGGCCTGGTATTTGGTAAGCGCTCCGCAGAGGCCATGGCCCAAATTCAGCCCGTGCCTGATACATTGCAACAGCGGGCCAGCAATCTCCCTGTTTTTCCGTTAGCTGCCGCTTCACCCGACATAAAGCCACAGATAGCCCAGCTTATGTGGAAACAGGTGGGAATTATCCGCAATGGTGACGGCCTGCGGGAAGCATGCCAGCAACTGGAGCAGTGGCAGCGGCAACTGCAGCAGCAAAATAGCCCTGACCTTGAGGCTCTGGAGACGGCCAATATGCTCCAGGCCGGGTGGCTGATTGCTCGCACTGCTCTGTATCGCCAGGAGAGCCGAGGAGCTCATTATCGGACCGACTTTCCCGATACGGCGCAGCAATGGCGCCAGCACCTCTTGGTGCGACGTTCGGAGTCTGGTCAGCTCACTATCTCTGAGCGGCCAGTGCAGACAGCGGACCCGGGCTAAACCATATCCGGAAGGTTATGGGCGGGGGTGGTAGTATGATTTCGGAGTATGACTTTGGCCGCATCGTGGTCAATGGCAAACAATACAATTCCGATCTCATCATTCTTCCCGACCGGATTATTGACAATTGGTGGCGCCAACAAGGCCACCGACTATCAGTGGACGATCTCCGGGAGGTTATGACCGCTGACATTGACATTCTGGTGGTCGGGACCGGCAAGTTTGGGGCGATGAAAGTACCCCGCGAGACAATAGAAGCCTTGGCGGCTGGTCATATTGAGGTGCACATCGCTCCTACTGACCAGGCCTGTGAGATATTCGAGCAAGTGCGTAAGCAACAGCCGACGGCAGCCGCCTTGCATTTGACTTGTTAGGCGCGTAGCGGATTGGCGCTCGCAATCAGTGGTTAAGCGATCCGTCTATTACCAACGTAGTCGCAGTGACAAGGCCTGACTATGCCAAAGTGTCCCCGATGCTCAGCCGATGTGGCTGAGGGAGATAGTTTCTGCCGCGCCTGTGGAGCGGCCCTGGACAGCCGCGCCCAGCGTCGCAGGTCCCGTACTGTTGAGCAGTTGATCGCCGAATACGTGCAGAGAATCGCTGACCACCCCGATGACGATTCAGCGCATTATTCCCTGGGCCTGGCTTATCTGTATAATGGCCAGCCGGCGGCGGCCGCCGAGCAATTTATTGAGGTGACTAAGCTGGCTCCCGACTTCGCCGATGCCTACGCCAAATTAGCCTTAGCCTGGGGCCGGATGGGCAACTATGCCCAAGCCCGACAGGCTATTGAGCGTGCCAGGCAATTGCAGCCTGACCGGGACGAATTTCGCCAAATTGCCGAGAGATTGCAGCAACTAAGTTAGCCAGTTATGACTAATCGCCCAAGCTCAAGTGCTGAAAGTCCAGGTTATCTCCATCGTCAACGTCTGCTCTGGGTAAGTCTGGCGGCAGGCGCATTTGTTATACTGATGTCAGCGGGCTTAGGCCACCGCGAATTCTGGATTGATGAGACGGTAACTGTCGGCCATATCAGACTTGCCACCACCCTGGATGAACCCTTCCATCCTCCCGGGTACTATTGGCTGCTGTTTCAGTGGAAGAAAGCCTTTGGCGGCGGAGACCTGGCCCTGCGAGCGTTTTCCGTGCCCTGGGCCCTGGCCGCCTTCATATTTGTCTGGTTGTTAGCTCGGTCCCTGCTCAAGCCGCCGGCTGACCTGCTGGCCTTGGGGTTATTTGTTCTCTCTCCCTTAGCTATCCTCTATCTGCGTATGGCCCGCTACTTTGCTATGACCATGGCAGTTAGCTTAGCGGTAGCCTATCTGCTGTTGCTTGCTGCCCAGCGCGGCAAATGGCGCGACTATCTACTGTTGGGCCTGGCAGCAGCGGCCCTGCTGTGGACTGATTACGTACCCGCAGTGCTACTGCTGCCTGCTTACTTGTATCTACTGTATCGCGCTGTGAGGCGGGGTAGTAGTCGGGAACTGGGACGGTGGCTGGTAGCGACCATCGTACCCCTCGCTGCCATATCTCCCTGGATAAGCTACATTATTAGTGGCACCCGCAGCATCCACCAGATCGCTCCCGGCCATCTTCAGGAAACTCTGTATGGGATAGCCGCTAAGATAGCGTTGCCGTTCTATGCTGCTATTGTCGGCGAGACCACCGACCCGTGGCGCTTTTATGTGACGGTGCCTGTTTTTCTCGCGGGTATGGCCCTGTTAGTCACCGGATTCGTCCTGACCAGGCGCCAGCGGCAACCAGGTCGGTGGCTAAAGCTATCAGCGTGGCCGGCGGCTGTGGTCCTGGTAGTCGTATTATTGAGCACGGTAGCCAGCTCCGAGCCCCTCCCCCGAATTACCAGCCTGACTCTGTTCGCCCTGCCCTTTGTCTACATATTAATGGCTCAGGGAGCAGCGCGGCTGCGCTTGTCTGGGCTGGGCGCAGTCCTGCTGTGTATAGTTTTTGTCGGTAACTTGTACGGCCTGCATAATTATTTTACTCGCCAGCAATTCCTCAACCCCAGTTACAATGTCCCCTGGCGAGCTATAACCTCATTTATAGCCACCCGCTCTCAGCCGGACGACATCCTCATTGAATACTATGATTCAACCTTTTGTCGCTACTGGGAAGGCCAGGGAGAGGTGATTGACTATCACGACTATACTCCACCGGAGAAAATGCAGCTTCTGGAAGGATTCCCCACCAACAACCGCCGCGTGTGGCTAATTACCCGAGATAGAGGAGCAGACCGACCCCGAAGACTGGCGGCTGGGTTGCGTGAGCGCCTGACGCCTGCAGCCGAGAAGGTCGAGGTGTTTAACTTTATGCCTTTATCGGCCACCGAGAGGTACTGGCGCCAGCGCCTACTGCGTCGGCCGGTCTGGGATGCCTATATGAAGGTCTACTTGTTCTATCCCCGCTGAAAATCATCGCTGCAAGCACCGCAGCCGACGACTTGTTATTATGACTGCCGCTCCTGAATCAATCGCATATACAGCTCCACATTGCTCATGGTTCAAGGTGATTCACATTCCTAAGTGGATCCTGGCTGGTGCTACTCGGCAATAAGGTGGGGAGCGAAAGGTTCGAGATAGTCGCGCCACACTTCATTCTGCAGGGCCTGGCGCATGGTGGCAAAGTTCAGATACGGCAGAAAGCGCGGCTGTTGCGGACGCCGTATCAGCGACATTCCTGCCTCCTGCGGGGTCCGATTTCGCTTGCGATTATTGCACTTCGGACAGCAGGCGACCAGGTTTTCCCAGCTATGGGTACCCCCCCGCTCACGGGGTATGACGTGATCCACAGTCAGATGTTTACTCTTCTTGCCACAGTACTGGCACCGGTGCTGGTCCCGGGCCATCAAACTCTCCCGTGACAGTTTCACACGGGGCAAGGGCCGCTTGATCTGGTAGGCTATCCGAATCACCGATGGCATCGCCATAATTACGCTGGGCGAATGAAGCTGTTGCGAGTCCCGCTCAACCATAACCGCTTTACCCAAATACAGTAACCCCACTGCCCGTCGCCATCCACAGACGTTCAGTGGCTCGTAGTTCTCATTAAGAACTAATACTTTCCCATCCATGGCTTGTTCTGCCCGTCACTGTACTCCCGGCAGTCGCGCAGAACCCGCTGACTGCGCATCAGCCAGCGGGCTTGTTATCATATACAGCATAGTAAAGCGATAGCCAATGGCTTATCAGATATCCGAAAATAGTAAATTTCAGTACACTTTGCCACGCTCATTGTGACCGCCAACTGCCATATGTGCTCTGTTGCTCGCGGGTATGGTAGCAAAAATGCCCCCTGCCGTCAAGTCATCATCAGGCAGGACAACTAACTGGCTTTGTCGAAATATTATCTGAGTCACGGTACTCATTGGATAGTTCCATTATATACTAATCTTAGGAGATAAATATGGCCAAAGCGGTAATATTTGGGGCGGGAGCGGTAGGTTTAGGTTTTCTGGGTGAGCTGTTGAGTCGCTCAGGCTATCAGCTCACCTATGTGGACACTGACTTGCCGTTAGTAAGAGAACTCAATGGGCAGGGCAGCTATGTCTTTAACAAGGTTGGCCGCGACATCAAGTCAATTGCAGTGAGCAACGTCCAGGCCATATCCTCTGATGAGCCAACTGGTCAGCGGCAAATGGCCACTACTCTCGGCGAGGCTCAGGTGGCGTTCACAGCTACCGGTGCCCGGGCCCTGCCGGCTATCGGTGCTGTGCTGGCGCGCACATTGAGCATAATGGAGCCGCGGCCCTCACCTCTCAATATATTCTGCTGCGAAAATCATCACAACGCGGCCCTGGCCCTACGTGAAGCTACCGAAAAGGCGTTGGGCAAGGAGACTGGCCTGATCGAGCAGTTGCGCTTCGTCAATACGGTGGTGGCACGTATGTGCCAGCGAGTTACCACCGCCCAGCGTGACCTTACCCCACTAACACCGAACAGTGACACGGTGATTGTTGCTGAAGACTACGACCGGTTGCCCACTGATGGTGATGGGGTGGCTGACCCGCGCCCAGTGGTAGCGGGGCTGGAATATTTCTCCGCTGCCAAATTCACGGCCTGGGACAAACGCAAACTGTTTGCCCATAACGGTATCCATGCTCTTATCGCCGTGCTGGGCAAGCTGGGCGGGTACCAATATTTTTATCAAGCCGCCGAGGACCCCGACATTAGCGCTATCACCCGCCGAGCAATGTGGGACGAGGTAGGCCGGGCACTGGTCAGTGAGTACCCGCGATTTTTCTCTGCCCAGGATTTTGATGATTTCGCCACCGACCTGTATAGCCGCCTAATCAGCCCCCAGTTTGCCGATACTGTGGACCGCGGTACCCGAGGCAGCCTACGGATGATACGGCCTGAAGACGGCCGACTGAGCGGCGCGGCACAATTTGTGGCCAGCGCGGACATTATCCCCTTTGGGTTGTGTGTCGGCATTGCCGGGGTGATGCACCTCAATAGCATCGCTGATGCACCTCAATAGCATCGCTGCCGCCGACATCTCTTCCGCCCTATCGGAAGCGGACAGCGGGTTAAGCCCGGAGCTGGTTGAGCTTGTTACGGCCGCCTATGAGGCTTTGAACCGTTGGCAGAGCGGGCAAACAGGTAGTCTAACCACTTTCGTCAGGGGTGAATGATTCCGGTAAT
Organism: Candidatus Zipacnadia bacterium; assembly: GCA_029821215.1. GTDB lineage: Bacteria > Armatimonadota > Zipacnadia > Zipacnadales > Zipacnadaceae > JALGTV01. The sequence goes on from JALGTV010000090.1 coordinate 6,038, forward strand.
GCCTCTGGAGTCTGAGAATCAGCGGGTGACGCATTAGCCCTAAAGGTAATATGGCTGTCAGTCAATAACAGTCATCGTGCCGGTTGGATATTATTTTGACCAGGAGAATGAGCATTATGGCCAATGAGCAACAATTTCCACCTCGGCAGCTAATAATGGCTGCTGCCCACGGGGCGTGGATGGCCTTCCTCGTGGGAATAGCGCTTGTCGCCGTCTCATTTATAGCCTGGAGGTTGCTGCTGACCTATT
>JALGTV010000091.1 GCA_029821215.1 Candidatus Zipacnadia bacterium
CCCATACCCATGCCCATACCCATCATCTGTTCGCTGCGTTCACGGATGGCCTTACCAGCTTCGCCGGGAACGTTTACCGTACCCTCGCCTCTGACCTCATAGCAGAGTCGGGGGCCGCGGTGATAGCGGGTACGAAGCAGTATCGGCGTGCCAATTTCACGCGAGGAGATATCGTTTGCCACCTGGACTCTGATGGTGTCCCGGGCTTGTTCTTTACCTGATCCGTCGTAGACCACTGCTTCCACAGTATAGCTCCCATCAGGATAGAGGCGCTTGTCATCTTCGTCACGGACTTGGCTATTCCAGTGGACCTGGAAGGGAGAAGTGGTGGCAGTAAGATACTCATCAGGTCCAGGGCGGATGCGAAATGAGACCCATCCCCCGTCGGGGACCGCGGCCTGGCTGGCCCCTAATGTTACTAAGCCGTGGACAGTAGTCCCAGACGGCGGCGAGACAATCTGGAACTGGTCTTGGGCACCAACCCACATGGCCGCCAATCCCAGACTGATAATGAGAGCAATAATGACGGTTCGCGCTATTTTCATAAGTCAATGCCCCTTTCCAGGATGCTGCTGAGGGGTAAGATTGTGCTGATATTCCTGGGCCGCTTGGACAATTAGTGGTCGCAGTTGCTGGGCTGTCTCACTGAGCGACTGGGGTACGACCCGGGTCTGAGCCATCACCGTCATATAATTAGTGTCACCCTGCCAGCGAGGGACAATATGCATATGGACATGGTCATCAATACCAGCGCCGGCAGCCGCACCAATGTTCATTCCCAGGTTGATTCCATCTACGTTCAGAGCCTTCCGCAACACCTGGATGCATACCTGGGTTAGCTGCATCATCTCCGCGATCTGGGCCGGCGACAAATCCACCAGTCGCCCTACATGGTTGTAGGGGACGACCATCAGGTGGCCACTATTATACGGAAAAGTATTGAGAATGATAAAATTATGTTCACCGCGGTAAAGGATATAGTTGCTTTCATCGCTTTCTTGTTGCAACTTCTGACAAAGTATACACCCTTCGGGTTTCTCACCAGCCACATAATCAATTCGCCACGGTGCCCACAAGTAATCCATACTCCACCTCGCGCCCGGCACCGACGCTCTCCGGGATGGTCAGTATCGGTGGAGCGCTGTGGTTTTAGTATTTATACCACAATATGGCAACAGCTAAGCACGCCAGGACCCAGACGATGGCACCATACTTAACAATAGTATCCAGCCACGCCTCCCGGCTGCCCTCTTTGAACCGCGAACGATCGGATCCGCCCATGGCTGCCGAGAACCCAGGGTCACCGCTGCTCTGGAGCATCTCGGCTACAATGACGGCCAAGGCACTGAGCAAAGCAATTACTAAGGCAAACGTTTTCATCGTCTGGTCTCCCGTTACGGTTGCAAGTCTTATGATAGGTACTCTACTATATCTAACCTCAACTGTCAAGAGAGATGCTATCAGTTGACAATGTTAATCGGCACCGAATATACTACTGCCAAGCACTATGAGGCCCAGAATAGCAGCTCCTTGTTTCCCCAATCCAGATAATCTTCATGGCCCGGCGGGGCTTCAGCGACGGGGAATGGGTGCTGCGCCAGTAAGGAGATGGCAACTGTTCCTATCCGAGCTACCTTAGCCGACACCGTCACCCTGGTAGATGTGGGTGTGCGCTCCGGCCAGGAGATAACGGTAGCGCTGCGGCCAGCGGTAGATCAAGGCCTGTGGCTCCACCGGACCGATGTGGAGGCCCAGTGGCCAGTGAGCGTGGACACTGCCCTGTTGCTGCCTGACTGTATGGCTATTGGTGATACTGAGTGCCATGTGCTGTTTATGGAACACTTGCTGGCGGTCCTGGCGGCCGCCGGGATCACTGATGCTATGATTGAAGTGTCCGGGCCGGAGGTCCCACTCTTTGACGGCAGTGCGGGGCCGTTGTGGGCAGCAGTCCAAAAGACGGCAGTTGTGCCCCTGAGTGGGGAGATCAGCGCAATAGATGTGGAGCAGCCCCTAATCATTGATGGGGGAAACCGCTTTATTGTCGCCTTGCCAGCCCAGCAAGCTGAGTATCATTACCTACTGGAGCACGATCACCCGCTAATTGGCCGTCAGTGGGCCACCTACCGCCCGGACAGCGATGATTTCGGCACGCAAATTGCTCCAGCCCGCACATTTATTACCTATGAAAGGGCACTACAGGCTCAGCAGGCAGGGCAGTTGAAGGGTGGTTCGGAGCGCAATGCGGTGGTCATTTATCCTGACCGATTGTCGGCTGATCCCGGCCTCCCCCAGGCTTTTGCCCGCCATAAGCTGCTTGACCTGCTTGGCGATCTTTACCTACTGGGGCGACCAGTCCGCGCCCAAATTATCGCCGTCCGGACCGGTCACCAGCACAACCTGCGGCTGACCAAGAGATTAGCCGAACTCCTGTAGCTATCCCTCAATCGCCGGCCTCCAGTGACCACTGGCTGTCACCTAAATCAGCATTGGGTAGCCACTTGCTGTGTCCATCAACATAGATAGCATTGAAGCCGTTGTTGTGGCGATCCTCAGCTAAACTGGTTAGGGGCCAGGACCAGTTGCCACTTTGGGTGCCCCCGATATCCCAGGGGGTAGGATACGGAGGGGTTGTCTCTCGATCATCAGCGGGATCCGTCTCCGCCAGGGCAATAGTACCACTGGGGTCTTGGATCTGGTCAATCTTCACTTCACTCATCCCCAGTTCAAATCGTCCGTCTCCGGGATACTTGTCATAGCAATTAAGCCCGTAGTGGCGTAGGGCTGGGTCGCGCTGACTCTCGGAGGGACAGTACCAGATTTGCTCATCGCGGCCCCAGGGATCAACCAGGTCCCAGTAAAACCTCACCGGCTGGGTCTTAGTGAAGCGAGGGGGAAATACGCCCTCATAGGCGTGGGCATACATAGCTGTCGCCAGGGCCACCTGCCGTAGATTGGACAGACAGACAGTGGCATTAGCCTTTTCTCGAGCCTGCAAGAAAACCGGAAACAGCAATGCGGCTAATATGGAGATAATGGCGATCACGACCAGTAACTCAATAAGCGTGAAGCCTCGCATATTTCCTTCTCCCCTTGCTCTGCCCTAAACACTACTAATATTCACCAGTGCGGCGCTTTTGTTGCCAGCTTTCCCAGATTCCGCTCTCTATCAGAGCCCGGCGCAGGCGCAGGCAGGATTCGCACTGCCAGCAGTGCTGGTCGCCACCCAGGTAACAGCTCCAGACCAGATGTAACGGTGCACCTAATTCTTGGCCAAGCTGGACTATCTGTGTCTTGGTTAGGTCAACCGTAGGCGCCAGCACTTTCAGGTGCCGACCAGTGGAATAGGTGAAGAAGTTCTCGGCGGCCTGAATAAACTGGGGTGAATTGTCGGGGAAAGTAGTCGCTTCCTCGGCATTGAATCCACACACTATCCCCCCACAATCCAGAGCATCGCAGTAGGCGGCAGCAATGCTGAGAAAAATACCATTGCGATTGGGTACCCACACCGCCCGGGCCCGCTGTTGGGCTGCCTGATAATTGTTAAGTTCCTCTTCGGAGACGACCGGCACCGGTTGTTGGCGGTCGGTAAGAGCACTGGCCCCCAACTGGCCCAACCAGGGCAATTCAATAACATGGTGGGCACAGCTTAGCTTGTCGGCTATCTGTCGGGCGGCCTGGCTCTCGCGCTGAGCGGCCCGCTGGCCGTAGTTGAAGGTCAGAGATAGGACGAGCTGGTGCTGACGATGGGCCGCCCAGGTCGCCACCACTGAGTCCAGGCCGCCAGAGAGCAAGCTGATGACCTGCATATCTATTCCTCCGTGTAGGTCACCCGAGCAGTGTCAGATTCCCAGACGCTTACGGCGGTAACTCGCACGGGTGATTGTTTCAATCGTGCCACTACCTGGGTAAAGATATAGTGAGATAGGTTTTCGCTGCTGGGATTAGAGTCAACAAAGGCCGGATGCTGATTGAGGTCGGTATGGTCCAGCTCGGCGATAACTTCATCGCAGGTGGTCTTCAGTTGCCCAAAATCCATCAGCAGGTCTTGCCGGTTAAGTTCCTGCCCCACTACGCTGATTTGCACCCGATAATTGTGGCCATGGGGCCGGGCACAGCGGCCCTCGTATCCGCGTAGGTGGTGGGCAGCAGCAAAGTTACGCTCTACAGTCAGTTCGTACATTCTCAGCCCTCCCGGGTAAACTTACCAGAATTATAACACAGCTCGGTAACTCCTACAACCGGGCGGAAGTTCCCACTCTTGACAGGACAAACAGTACGGGTTATACTTTTTGGCTGATAGAGGTTATGGTGCCCCCATCGTCTAGTGGACCAGGACACCGGATTCTCAGTCCGGCAGCCGGGGTTCGAATCCCCGTGGGGGTACCATTATGTATTTATGTATTATGGTTAGCTGAACGCCTAAGAGTGTAGCAGAGCTGTCCTGGGTGGGATTAGAGTAGTGATGAGGATGGGACTGTTTCAATACATGAGAGGTAGCAAAGTGGCCGACGGGAGACTGCAGCAGAATCTGCGTCGGATCGGGATAGTGGGGGTCCTGATAGTGATGCTGCCGGCAGGCAGTTGGGCTATGCAGTATCCTCGGGATCCGATTAAGGCGACGGCTCGCTATTTAGCAGCGCGTCAGCGGGTCCACATCGTTGGGCAGCTACACCCCGATCAGTTGGCCATTACTGAAGCGCTACCTGGCGGGGCTGCGGTTGAACTGGGCGGCGAAATAATAGGCCATACTACGGTAGTGAAAGGTAACAGTACCATTTTTTGCATATTGCTGAGCACCACCAGTGGCTTGGCGGTTTCGCTTGATTGTCCCCAGCCCATTGAGGGCTTAGCCGTGGGTGAAATAGTCCAGGCATTGGTTACCGTTCCCCAGGAAGGCGCCGATGGACGGCATTTTGACGTAGAGTGCATAGTTCGCCGGTCACCGACACCGCACTAACTCTAACGTCTGACAGCCCTCCAGAGCCCGCTGCACAGCAAGCTGATACCACCCAGCCGTCGGCAGTATGGGGGAATTTACCGGGGCCAGCCGATACTCAGGCCCCGACTGACCAGCAGCAAAAAATCGCCGTCTGGGCTAACTGGGTAGCAGAGCATAATCCACAGTTAACCGAGACTGAATGTGAGCTAATAGTGCGGTGGGTCCTGGGCTATTCGCGGATTTATGGGGTTAACCACCGGTTGATTTTCGCAGTCATTGAGGCGGAATCGAATTTTAATCCGGCTTGTGTCTCCCATGCCGGGGCGGTGGGTCTGATGCAGTTAATGCCCAGCACCGCTCGCAGTGTGCAGGTGCAAAACCGCTGGAATGTCCAGGAGAACATCCGCGGAGGTATCCAGTACCTCTCTCAGCAACTGGCGGCATATGCCGACCGTTCCAACTATGAGCAGTGTGTATTGGGTCTAGCCAGTTATAATGCAGGGCCCAACGCGGTCAAGAAGTACGGCGGCGTTCCCCCGTATGATGAGACACGCCGATATGTAATCAAGGTTACCAATAGGTTTGCCGAACTGGAGCGGGCCGGTTATCCCTAAGCCGTATCGGAAGGCTGCGAGCTATGGGCAGCCCGACCAGGTGCCTAATGTCTGGTTAGGGGAGACAGATATGGCCCACCCCCAGGTTTTACAACAGTCTCAAGTAGGAGGTCACTGTGGGCGAATCTAAGTGTCCGGAATGTGGCGCACCCGTACAACCTACTGATACTCACTGTATGGAGTGCGGCGCTGATCTGCTGACAGCCCGGGATCAGCAGCGGCAGCAACTACAACAGCAGTCGGTAGCGGCCCGCACCGGCCCTACTGGAGGCGCCTGGACGGTCGGGCTGGCTGGGGCAACGGCTGGTCGGGCTAAGCCGGGGGAGACTTCCGAAGAGACCCGGCTGCGCATTTTTGACCAGCAGGAAGCCAAGCGCCTGGCCGCCGAGCGGGTAAGTGTATGGATAACCGGCGTTCTGGTGGGAATTCCCGGCATAGCGGCGTTGGTGTTTGGTTTAGTGAGTCTGCACCAGGTGGGCCTCAGTGAGGTAGGCACGCTGGGCTTTGCCGACCTGCGCCACCTGGGCATAGTTACCGATGCACGGTTTGTCGCCGTTATCCTGACTGGCTTAGGCATCGCCGGGACCATGTGTGCTGCCGGCCTGGCGCGCCGAGGGTTTTTGGCTAGTCGGGCCATTGCCGAGGTCAAGCGCGGCGAGAAGCCGACCATAGTCTCCCTATGCTGGCTGACCTATTATGGCCTGTTGCTGGTAGCCATCTTCTGTCCGCCATTGGGACTGATAGTGGGGATATTGCTCAAGTTCAGCTCTGATGAGGATATAAAAGGGGTGGGGGGGACGATGATAATTCTCAGCCTGATAGTGATGGCTGTCTTGGTGGCCAATGCCCTGCTTAGTCTGGCCGAGGGTTTCAAGTCAGCCCAGGAAGCTGAGATGCCTGTTCATTGGTCAGCGGCGTTCTATCCTATGCTGTTTGAGCAGCCGGCCCCGTAGGCGAGTGATAGTTTGGGAGTGGATCTGGCAGACCCGCGACTCGCTTATACCCAGAATCTCACCAATCTCGCGCAGGGTCAGCTCTTCCTGATAGTAAAGGGCGAGAATGTGCTTCTCGCGGGGAGGAAGTTCCTCAATGATATCGGTGATAAGCCGACGCAACTCATTCTGCACGACATATTCCGCTGGACTCTGGTAGGCATCGGCTGATTCGGCGAGATTGGGATGTTGGGGTTCCCAGTGGGGATGCTGAGCTACCATATCCTCCAGGGAGCTAATAGCAGCCCCGCTTATCTGCCCCATTAGTTCATAATATCCCTCCAGCTCCATATCCAGAGCGGCGGCGATTTCGGCATCAGTGGGTACCTGGCCTATTTCGGCCTCCAGTTCGGCCACAACTTCAGCGACCTCGCGAGCCCGACGGCGCAAGCTCCGTGGTGCCCAGTCACGTGACCGCAGGGATTCCATAATCTCGCCGCGAATCACGGAGCTGGCATAGGTTGCGAACTTGACGCCTCGGGAGGGGTCAAAGCGGTCTACGGCCTTAATCAATCCCACGATGCCGGCACTGATCAAGTCGTCGCGGTCCACGTTGGGTGGCAAGGAGATGGCAATTCGTCCGACAATGTAGTGGACCAGGTCAACATGCTGCTTAATGAACTGGTCCCGTTGCCCGGCGTCCATAATTGCTCCCTAAATAAGGTGAAACTGCCAAAGGCTACTAATCAGGCAATGGTGGACAATTGGTCGGCACTGATTTGATGCATCGGATAGATCTGAATGTTTCCCAGCACCTCGTCCGGCTCTATAATCACTAAGTCAGGGACAAATTGGATTGCCACCTGTTCCAGAACCCGGCGCACCTGAGAACTACACAGCAAGGCGATAGGGTGTTGGGGCCGCCGATACCGAGCCACTAAGTTGGCCAGTAGCTGCCGCCACGCAGCCGCCTGCTCCGGCGGAAGAACAGCCTCTGTGGTCTGTTGGGAACCGGCCACACTGGTCAACCTCTCTTCAACGTCAGCACTTAACTGGAGTGCGTAAAGAACCCCCTTGGGAGCCAGCAGTTGGGTGTTGGTCCCCTGCATAGCTCGGCGGGCGGCGTCACTCAATCCCCTGACATCGGTTGTTGTCTTCAATCCTTCGGTCAGGGCCTCTATCAATGATAAGTAATCGGCAACAGGCAGACCTTTCTTTAATAATTCCTGGCCGACGCCTGCCAACAGCGAGGCAGTTAGACCCAGTTCTTCGGCCTCAGCAACTACCGCTGGATGGGTCGGCCGCAAGGCATCAATGACTTCCGTAGCTCGCTGGATATCAAACAGCTCGGCGGCATGTTGGCGCAGGGTACGGCGCAGATGAGTGAGAATGGCCTGGCGGGCGGTGAGCAGCTCCCAGTCATTGGCCGCAAGGCCGTGTTCTTGCTCGGGCGTCACCCACGCCGCCGGCCGCCCATCAGGAAAGGTGGCCGATAGGCCAACCGGTGGCACTGCCTCCAGCTCTCGTCCAACTGCCAGGCGGCGAGACAGATGAGCCTCTCCCCTACCAACTGTGCTACCGCGAAATACAAAGCTATATTCGTTGACTCCTAACTCAGATGAGTCGCGAATGGTAAAGGCGGGCAGGGCAAAGCCTAATTGACTTGATAGTTGGCAGCGCAGTTGGGCCAATTCCTCCAGAAACTGTGCCCTGCCATCAGTTAGCAAATCCAACAGTCCCCATCCTACCAGTATTTGGGGTGTGGTGCTCACCGGCCCGGCAGTCGGCGCTGCTTCTGATTCAGGGGCAGTTTCGGCTTCGGAGCTGGGCACTTTACCCCGCATCAGCAACCAGCCCCATACCCCCAGACCCACAGCAACCATTAGTAAGGGCAACTTGGCCATGCCCGGGACAAGCGCCAGCAGCAAGCAAGCAGCCGCGGCGGCCACCACCGGCCCGGGACGCTGCAGAAATTGGCTGGTCACCTCAGCAATAAGCGGCGAGGCCGAGCCGGCCCGCGCTACCATGACAGCGGCGGCTGCGCCACTGAGCAGAGCGGGCAGCAGGATTATCAAGCCATGCCCAGCAATCAGCAGCGCCAGATCCGACCCAGCGCCTGGACTCAGCGCGCCAGTCAGCAAACGCACTACCGGGGTAAGGGCCACGATAACCAGGATGGCTACCGTCTCTCCCCGCAGGAACCGAGCTGCGCCGTCCATCGCTCCATAGAAATTAGCTTCTGCCTCCAGCCGAGTAGCCCGCTGGTGGCTTTCCGCTTCCGAGATGCGCTGGCCACTGAAGGCCGAGTCCAGGGCCAGTTGCTTACCAGGCAGAGCATCCAGAGCAAAGCGGGCCCCCACCTCGGCCAGCCGGCCTACGCCGGCAGTGACCACGATAAATTGGACAATCCCCACCGTTACCAGGGTGCCCAGACTAGCCACCGGATTGTTAAGGGCCGCTACTTGTGCCAGGGTGGTGGCTAACCCTCCCGCCTGGCCGGCGGTGACAATGAGCCGTCCCACAGCTAAACACAGCAATATCCGTGCCAAACTTGTCAATACTATCACGGTAGGGAACGCCGATAGCTCGACAGGACGCGGGCTTACTAAGGCTACCGTCAACAACACTACCGCCGCCGCCAGGTTGGCGGCCAGCAACAGGTCCACCACCAGGGCCGGCAGGGGGATACCAACCAGCATCACTGCTCCGCCGGCAAGGACGGCGGCGACAATCAGGGGACCTATCCCAAAAACCGGTTGCCGGGGACCCGACGACAGTGCCATATTATATTGCTTCTCCACCAAGGGAAGGATTGATTACTTAATAATATATTTCCCGATATAACTTGCCGATTCCTCCCAGCAGCAAAGCAGACCTCACGGCACGTAGGCAGGAGCCTCAACTGGAGCTTGTGAGATGGGTTCTGGAGGGGCATCACCAGTCGGCGGCCCCCGAGCATCATTGACAGGGGCAGTTGGCGTTTGCTATACTGTCGTTGTCATAGAGGATAATTTCGGTTGAGGCAGGTTATGTGGCCTTTTCGCCCTCGACAGCCTCAGACATTAAAGGGTAGGCTGCGCGCCGGCACTAAACAGTTGGCGCGCGGCCAGCTTGACCGGGCGGTGGAGCTGCTTTCTGAGGTAGTCAAGCGGGTGCCTGATAGCCTGACTGCCCGACTAAATCTGGGAACGGCCTACTATCGCCTCGGCCAGCATACCCAGGCCATCCAGCAATTCCAGCGAGCCATAGAAATCCAGCCCGATAATGTCAAGGCATGGTTGAATTTGGCCGCCGCCCGCAGCAGTCTGGGTCATCTGGCCCAGGCAGAAAAAGCTCTGGAGCGAGTTATAGAAATCAATCCTCATCATCCGGATGTACACTATAATCTGGCAGTGGTTAAGCTACGCAGTGGTCAAGGTCTGGAAGCCCTGGCGCAACTGGAGTGGGAACTGGCGGCAAATCCGCGCCATCGTCAGGCACGGCAAATGCTGGCCGAAATCAAAAGCCAATATGGCTGAACCCAAGTTTAGAATAAGAATGAAAAACGACAAAGAAGACTTAGGAGAGCGAGCCGATGGTGGCAGAAACTGAAGGAGAAGTTGGCAATGCCGAGATGGCCCGGTTTTGCCGGCAGTTTTCCAGCCTGATGCACGCTGAGATCAATATCCTGGACATCTTTGACGCCCTGCGCGAACAGACTGACAGCGCCTTGCTGCGCGAGGTCATTGATTCGGTGCGCGAGGATGCAGAGATGGGCCGGACGCTGGCGACGGCTTTCAGCCGTTACCCTCAGACGTTTTCGCCTTTCTTTATTAGCATGATTCGGCAGGGAGAGCTGGAAGGAGAGCTGGATACGATTCTGGGTATGCTTGCCGATCACTACGAGAGCCGACTGGGGGCACAGGTGGACACCAATCGGCGCCGCGAGGCGGGGATCTTCGATGTGGAGGCAGCCGCCGCCGTATTCCAGTGGATTTTGATTTGGATGGTGGCCCTGCTTGCCTTTTGTGCCTTGGGGGCGGGACTAATATGGTATGCCACTACCGAGGAGCTAATAGGCGGGGCAACAGTGCCCAACGTGCTGCTGCTGGTCGGCGTGATAATGCTGCTGGGGGTGCTGGTACTGGCCCGCGGGCG
>JALGTV010000309.1 GCA_029821215.1 Candidatus Zipacnadia bacterium
GGCAGCCATATGTTGGCCATCAATGCTGATACCTCGCTGGAAAGCCGCCTTAATTTGCTCCGGTTGGAGCGAGTCGTCAGTAGGCTTGACCACCACCTGGTATTCCTTCTGGTGCTCAAATTTGGGGTGGGTAAGCTCGTAAGTAAGCTCTCCATCATTGGTAAGAATCATCAGACCCTCGGAGTCTTTATCCAGCCGGCCGACCGGATATACTCGCGGCTCCGGGGGCACCAGGTCGGTCACCGCCGCGCGCCCCCACTCATCGGATGAAGTTGATATGATTCCCCGCGGCTTGTATAGAGCGTAATAGACAAACTGATCAGGCGGAAGCGTGACGAGCTTATTCTGGAAAACAATCTGGTCTTGGTTGGGGTTAATCTTCATGCCCAGGCAAGCCGGCTGTCCATTTACATAGACATCGCCGGCAGCAATATACTCGTCAGCCTGGCGGCGGGAGCACAGTCCGGCCTCAGCCAAGAACTTGTTGAGACGCATGCTACTCATTACTTCTGGTGTCTTCTTCCTACTCCCATTGGTATCGGCCAAACTGCTCTATTATCTGCTGGGGGGTGGCGGTGCCAGTGGTGCCCAGTTGCTGGATGGTGATGGAAGCAGTTAGGTTGATAGCCAGGGCTGCACTACCCTCCTACCGTAGGATCGGCGTTCTATCCGCCTCTGGCAGATCCCGCCGCGAACAGATTGGACCGGGAAGTCATGTTTACTGAGTCAGCCGGGCTACAATCAAGTATCAGCCAGCATGGGGATCATAACATCCTGCCATCCCTGGCGAATAAGTGATAGGGTACCATCAAAATCAAACAAGGCCGAGCGGATACCCCCGCAGGGCAGATCTGGATTAATAATCTCAATGCTAGTATTGAGTAGAGTGTTGCCAACTATTTCGCTCTCGGCTAACTGGGTAATATCCATTTTACCTAAAGGAACCTTTCACTGGGATTAGCCGCCCAGCAGGCTCTCCATAATGTAGAGGTCCTTCGTCCTTCTGGGTGCGGAGCGCCTTCACGTCCAGGCCCACCATCTCGCCATTGTTACCGTAGTCATATTTGTCTAGGATACGCACCTGGTTGAAGGCGCGGCGCAGGTCCACCGCCCCAAAGGACTTGTCCTCGTCAAACTTCAAGCCATTCTGGTCATTCAAGTGGACGGTCCATAGCTTACCAACGGCCAGGGCAAATCCCATCTCGTCTGATGGATCCAGTCCCGCCAAGATCGCGTGAGCGCTCTCGATATTCACCCCGACCCGGTCGGGATCCACCGTTAGCGACCCCAGCGCGAGGGCATGGCCGATGGTTGGGATGTAAGCCTGATCCATCGGCTCGTTCGGCTTCGGCTCAATGGCCAGACGAATATTCGGGTCATATTCCAGCATGTCGTTCAAGGCGGCCAGCAGCAGGTCAGTCGCCTGTTTACTGTCCTTGGACTCGCGCAGGTAGGTGCCCTCGCGGGCCAGCCACAGCACGATCAGGTCCGTACCCAATGCATTGGCAATATCAATGGCGCGGTGACTGCGCTCGCGAGCGTACTCCCGGCAGGCCGTATCGTGCGGGGATCCTCCCACAGGCGAGGAGCTACAAATTCCGCTACCAGCCCGTGGTCGTCTAATTGTTGATGCACCGCCTCGGCCCGCTTTATTATCTCCTGCGGAGTTAGCTCATTCATCTCGGGCACGGCGTCATCATCATGAAACTGTACTCCGTCAAACCCCAGATCCTTGTACATATCCAACTTTTCGGCGAAGGCAATTGAGTTCCGGACTGGCGGACCAAACGGATCCGCACCTTCATGGATGTTCCACGGCCCAAACGTGAATTGGAATTTACCTGGCATTTTCGACAACCTCCTTGGTTTTTACTATCTCACTATTGGTAATTCTACAAGCTACACTAACATCCCTTTATGACTGCTGGCTCAGCTGCCAATAATACCGCCGCCTAACAATAAATCTTGGTGGTAAAAGACAGCCGCTTGACCGGGAGAGACCGCTTGCTTGTGCGGGGCCAGAGACAATTCGCCACTTCCAGGACCAGTCACTGTGACAGTCCCATCCACACACCGGGCGCGGTAGCGGAGTTGTACTTGGGCATCTACAGTCTCGCCAACCGACGGC
>JALGTV010000092.1:0-5790 GCA_029821215.1 Candidatus Zipacnadia bacterium
AATTGCTGCTATTTGCCGCTCCCAATCTGTTGAAGACCACTTTCTTGACCCCCGCAAACTCGCGGTCTACAATAGCTTTATTATATCCTTACTATCTGAGAGAAGGAGACAGGAGAATGTCCCCAAAATTAGCGATTTCCTCGCCTCGTGACGGGGATGTGCTTAATCGCCACGACGGGAAACTGACCGATGAAGCCCTAATGGTGGAAGTGAAAGGCACCATCCCCATAGGGACTGCGGTAACTGTTAATGGCATCGCCGCCAGTGTAACCGGTGAGGCTTTCACTTGTCCTGTGCCTCTGACTCAACGCGAGCAGACCATTGAGGCCCGTGCTGGTGACACCACCGCAAGTATCCGGGTGGTGTGCGACCACAACTCGCGGCCTCGCTATCGCTATTCGGTGGACGACAACATCCAGTGGCTGGCCGACCTGGGGCGGGAACCCGATAGCTTTGATTCCCTCTTTGACCACTGGTTCCTGGCCTTCTGGCGGCGAATGCACCAGCAGTACAATTCTAAGATCCATTTGAATATCTACTATCAGACAATTGACCAAAGCTTTAACTTGTCAATGCTGCCGGAGAAATGGCGGGACGAGTTTGAACAGAATTCGGACTGGCTGCATCTCTCCTTCCATGCTCTACAAGACAAACCTGATCGTATTTACAAGGATGCGACTTATGACCAGTTAGCCCACGATTTTGAACTGGTCATGAATGAAATCAAGCGTTTTGCTGGGGAGGCAGTCACCACTAACGTCACTACCATCCATTGGGCCAAAGTACCCCGTAAAGCCTGTCGCGCCCTGATTGATCGCGGGGTAGACGTGCTTATCGGTCTGTTGGAGGATAGCCCGGATGGTAGCTACACAAATTACTATCTGGACCGGGACACCGCCGACCACGTTAAGACTCGTGATGCCTGGAAGGATTATTCGGAGGGCTTTATTTTCGTGCCTTGTGATGCTGTGGTTAATGTGCACGACCTTGCCAATATTATTCCGCACCTCAGTCAGCGGACCACCAATCCCCACATCGGCGAGATGCTGGAGCTGCTTATCCACGAGCAGTACTTCCGCCCTGACATCCCCGACTTATACCAATCCGACGTAATGGAGAAAACCGAACAGGCCATCCGATGGGTAACTGAACACGGATACGAGCCGTGTTTCTGGTCAGAGGGATTCTTAGGCTCTCCGCTTTAGCAGGAAGAGTAGAAGCGTAAGACAATCTCGTCGCGCTGCCAGCCAGATTCGGCCATCGGCGCACAGATAGCTGACTGATTGCTAATCTCGCTTATAGGGGTTGTTCGGTTTGAGCATACAACACTTTTTGTACTTTTTGCCACTGCCACAGGGGCATGGGTCATTACGGCCCGGTTCCTCCGGGGCCACATAGGTATCAGGGGAGCCTAAACTGGCCTCCGCCGCCTCGCTCATCGGTGTCTCTGGACCGCCCGACTCACCACCCGCCGGCACCCCTGCTGCAACCGGCTGCAGCATAGGCGTACCGGTCTCCAAATCTTCCATCCGTACGCCCCGTTGCTCGGCTACCGCCTCGGTGGTAAGCATCGCCTTGGTCATGTCCGCGGCGATGTGATCTTCCAACTCACCAAAGTTTTGATCAGCCTCATGGATGTATTCAACTAACGGATCGCGCTGGGCATGGGCGCGCAGATGGATGCTGTCGCGCAGGTAATCCATCTCCTGGAGGTGGTTCATCCACCGGTTGTCAATAATGCGCAGCAGCCAACTGCGCTCTATCTCCCGCATCACCTCGGCTCCAATTACTGCCTCTCGCTGCTCATACAAATCTCGGGCTGCCTGGCACAGGACCTCAGTTAGGTCCTCCACAGTGCTCTCATAAACTTCATCTTGCCCCACCAGTGCTCCGATCCCGGGGACCGCCTCTACCAATGCCGAGTAAAGCGCCTGCATATCCCGGTCTTCGGGATGTAGCTTGGGACTGGCATTAGCTTCTATTGTTCGCTTAACCGTATGCTCTATCATCTCCAGTACCCGCCTGCGGATGTTTTCGCCTTCCAGAACTGCTCGGCGGTAACCGTAGATGCGCTGGCGCTGCTCATTCATTACTTCATCGTACTTCAAAGTCTGTTTGCGGATTTGGAAGTTGCGCAGCTCCACCTTTTGCTGGGCTCGCTCCAGCGAGCGGCTGACAATCTTATGCTCCAGTGCCTCCTCTTCTGGCCACCCCCGCAGGAACATTCCAAACCTCTCCGGGCCAAACAGCTTCATCAACTCATCCTGAAGGCTAACGTAGAACCGCGAGCTTCCCGGATCACCCTGGCGCCCGGAACGGCCACGGAGCTGGTTATCAATACGCCGACTCTCGTGGCGCTCGGTGCCCAGAATATGCAGCCCGCCGATACTTTTGACCTTCTCGTAAAGCTCGGCGTTAACCTCTTTGGCGCCCTCCTCTGGCTTGCCGCCCAGAACGATATCCACCCCGCGGCCGGCCATATTGGTAGCGATGGTCACCTGCCCTGGCCGGCCCGCCTCGGCAATAATCCGCCCCTCCTGTTCGTGGTATTTGGCATTAAGAATGTTGTGGGGCACACCCTCGTTCAGTGCCGCGGCCAGTCGTTGCCGATGTTGATCATTCTTGCCTTCATCCTCACCAGCCACCCCCAGCAGCCACAGAAGCTTCTCAATATTCTCCTCAGTGGTAGCCTCCGGATCTACTCCCAGGTCGCGGGCAACCGGGGCCAGGTCATGCCGACTCAGCTCATCAATAGGCGTCCGTAGCAGTTCAGTATACTCATTTTGCTGTTCACGGGGCAGGTCAGTGTTATCCCGCAATTGTGCCTGACATAGCAGCACCAGACAATGGCGACGCAGCTTGTCCGGGGCCAGTCGCGTGCCCAGATACTCCGAGACTTCCACCGAGCGCGTCCCCACCAGCACCGGCTGCTCGCGCACATACATATTCAGAATCTCGGAGACAATCCCCCGGTACTTAGCCTCCTGGGTCTTGTAGACCACATCAGGATGATCCGTGCGGATAACCGGCTCGTTAGTAGGTATTATTACCACTGGCATCCCGTATATCTGCACGAACTCAGTCTCTTCCGTCTTGGCCGTGCCCGTCATACCGGCCAGTTTCTCGTACAGCCGGAAGAAGTTCTGGTAGGTGATGGACGCCACTGTCTGGCGAGCCGCCTGGACGTGCACCCCTTCTTTAGCCTCGATGGCCTGATGCAGGCCATCGCTATAGCGCCGCCCGGGCTGGAGGTGGCCGGTAAACTCATCAACAATCACCACCTCACCATCCTTAACCACATAGTCCACGTCCCGATGGTACAAAGCATGGGCCTTCAAGGAGGCACTGATGTGGTGGGAGATGTCCAGATACTCGGGATCAGAGAGATTGTCAATACCCAGCATCCGTTCCACCTTCTCCTGTCCCTGCTCGGTCAGGGCCGCTTGGTGGAACTTCTCGTCATAGATATAGTCTGCATCCGGATCCTCTTCATCCGGCGAGCCCCGCAACTGCGAGGTAATGCGGTTAATCTCTTCGTAGAATTGCACGCTCTTCTGTGGCATACCCGAGATAATCAGCGGCGTACGGGCCTCGTCAATCAGGATACTGTCTACCTCGTCTATGATGGCGTAATACAGGTCAGGTAGGACCAGATTCTCCACCCGGGTGGTCATATTGTCTCGCAGATAGTCAAACCCCAGCTCGCTATTCTCCACGTAGGTGATGTCTTTGGCATAATTAGCCTGGCGCTCAGGGGCATCCATCTCTTTCTGGATGTAACCACAGCTCAGGCCCAAGAACTCGTATATCTCCCCCATCCACTCCGCCTGCCAGCGCACCAGGAAATCGTTGACGCTGACCAGGTGGGCCCCGCGCCCCAACAGGGCATTGAGGTACAGGGGCATAGTGGCCGTCAGGGTCTTACCCTCACCGGTTTTCATCTCGGCAATCTTGCCCTCGTGCAGGACAATAGCGCCCATCACTTGCACGTCAAACGGGCGCTGGCCGATAGTCCGCCAGGCACCCTCCCGCGCCACGGCAAAGGCCTCATTGAGAATGTCGTCCAGCGTCTCACCGTTCGCCAGCCGGTCACGGAACTCGTCAGTCTTAGCCCGAAGCTGCGCGTCACTGAGTTGCTTAACCTCAGGCTCCAGAGCGTTAATCTCCTCCACCCGTCGCCGCAGCCGCGCCAATTCACGCTCATTGGCATCCACTATTCGTTTCAATGCACCTATAATCGACATAAGATACTCAAATCACCTTTGATATTATATCACAATTAGGGAGATAGCTTAAGTGTCAGCCCGTGTCGCAGGTGAAAGGCGGCGGCGGGGGGAATTAGATAGTATGCGCGCCGTGCTAATACTGGCGAGTGTAGTCGCGCGAATTAGCCGCTAATCGGCTGCCCTATATAGACCGAAGACCAATTCAATATCCAAAAATTCGGTGAGGTGTACCGGCAATATACCGAGAAAGTGCCGGGGTGGAACCTCCTTAGGGGCCTACGAGCACTGAGAAAGGGCTAAACTGCGTCCCGGCTGGCGAGTCTTTCGGGACACGTAGAGTGCCGAGTATCACCAGTCAAGCCCGTGAATGGTGACTCTTTGAGGATACTGCCCGCGAAAGTCCGTGGTTTCCTGCTCTTTGCTAAACGATTTATACTGTTCGGCATGTTGCAGGAACTCATCGGAGCAAACTGCGCGATACTTTCTGGCAAGATCATGCGAAACCATTTTGCACGCAAGATTGATAGCATCGCCCAGATACAGGAAATGTCGCTTAGCTATCGGCTCCTTAATGCCTCCCTGTTCATCCGCGAGCCCAGAACGTCGTGGTGGCGGTTGATAGCGTCCCCATGGGTCGCACTCATAAACATCACCATAGTGCAGTGCGATTCTAATGGCGAAATCTTTTGACAAAGGAACGTTGGAGTTCTTTAAGTCCTCAACCAGACAGTCAAAGTGGCGAATTGTTTTGCGGACTATGGGACAGACGCCTTCTGCCTTGTTCGACAGGTAGATGAAGCCATCCCCAGTGTGATTGGCTGTTCCGACCACGGCCCCGTATGTCGATGCTTCAAAGACGCTAGCGATGGGTGACGTGTTCCTGATAAAATCAACCAATGCCTTAGCTAATTCTTTGGCCTTGTGCTTAGGAGCAGCGCGGTAGCAAGCCGCGGTCCATCCTGTCATATCAGTTACGACAATAGCCTGATTCTTCCGCAGAGTGATGGATTTATCGTTCATTCGGTTACGCCCTCGCAGAAAAATTGTGTTCTGGTGCTAGGCTGCTCCAGGGATATTTCCTTCGTGACAAGCTCATGCCACCCCCACACGGCAGTCGGACATACCCAGTCCTGCGGTCAACCATCATTTCCTATCCTAGCATATTGCCCAAGCCGAAAGTCCAAGCCTTGCCAGGAGCCGTCCCGTCCAGGTTGATGAAGGCCCCCCTCCCCTATTGTAGCTCAAATTTGCGGTGGCAACAAGGGTACCCTTTTACAGTGGCTGATGAAAGTGTAGCTTGTAGCCCTACCCTTCCCGCCTGATTTGCCTTGACGCCAGACGCTGCTTTGTGGATACTAAACCGAGGTTAGCAGAGCACAGAGCTCCTACACAAAAATGGTATTTCCCCTTTCCCAGACAAGCACGAAAGGAGAACCAGACTAATGACCAGGACATGGTACATGGTGTTTGTGCCGGGGATTTTGGCGATGGTGGCCGTAGCCGTAGTGATAATGCTGTTAGTGGTGAAGCTGCTGTGGGCATGGACGATTCCCGACCTTTTCCC
>JALGTV010000092.1:5812-8497 GCA_029821215.1 Candidatus Zipacnadia bacterium
GTAATGGCGGGACTGGCTGGAGGACGCCGAGGGCACCAGGAGCGGTAGCCTGAGGTACTTCCTCCTGTGGGAGGAGGGGCACCCTTCGGCAGGCTCAGGGCAGGTTCCCCTCCGCATATTCTTCAGCGCGTAGGCGGGGTTATCTCCTTCGGCAGGCTCAGGACGGTGAGCTTGCCGAACCGCAACCCCGCTCGGATTGGCGCAGGTTAGAGAACCTGCGCCTACGCGAGGGGCAGGCAAGCAAAGGCCTGGGCTACGCGGGAGGCTTTAGCAACGGCAATCGGGCACCCTTCGGCACAGTCGGGGCAAGGGTGCCCCTCCCACAATAGTCATACTTCCAAGCTGCTACCGCAGTACCTCCGATAGACCACTGCTCCAGACGTCCTTTAGGGCCGACAGTTCCAGGTTGATGAGAGGCTTCTCCCCTATTGTCACGGTCAATTGGGGGGCGGTGGTGACCTCACCCAGTTTGATGGCCCACAGGCCCTGAGTAGAGAAGATTTCCTCTACGGCTTCTTCGTGGCCGCTATGAACCTCCATCACAAAGCCCGAGGATTCGCTGAACAGCCACTTGTCCGCCCGCAAACCACTTAAGGTCTCCTCACTGACTTCAACCCTTATACCCAATTGACCACTGGCGAAGCCGCCCAGGGCCATCTCGGCCAGAGCGATGGCTAACCCACCATCGGAAATATCCTGGCAGGCGGCAATATAGCCCCAGCCAATGGCGTCCAGCACACCCCAAATCATCCCCTCTTCCTGAGCGAAGTCAATGTGGGGGACATTGCGTCCCAAACCCAGATCAAGAGCCTGATAATACGCTGACCCGCCCAGTTCGTCCTGGCGGGGGCCGACCAGATAGATAGCATTGCCCGTCTCCTTGAGTTGCATCGTCACGGCCTGAGAGTAGTCGTCCATAATGCCCACACAGGCGATGATGGGCGAAGGCGCTACCGCCCGGCCCGTTGCCGACTCATTGTAGAAGCTGACATTGCCGGAGATGACCGGCGTAGGGCTGTCCGGATAATCTTTGAGATGGATATTCTTCGCTGCATCGGACAGCCCGCGCACGCCTTCGCGGAACTCCCAGAAGGCCTGCGGCTTCTCCGGATTGCCGAAGTTAAGGCAGTCGGTGAGCGCCACCGGTCTGGCTCCCACGGCGGCCACATTGCGCATCGCCTCAGCGACCGCGTTGGCCCCTCCCCAGTAGGGGTCAATCAGACCATAGAACGGATTACCATCCACCGCCAGCGCTACACCGCCCGTACAGCCTTCCAGCGGCGCACAGACGCCAGCTCCGGCTTCTCCGGGACGGATGACCGCGTTACCTTGCACCTCGGTGTCATAGTTACGGTAGATGTAAGCTCGCGAGCAGATATTCCT
This sequence comes from Candidatus Zipacnadia bacterium, assembly GCA_029821215.1. Lineage (GTDB taxonomy): Bacteria > Armatimonadota > Zipacnadia > Zipacnadales > Zipacnadaceae > JALGTV01. Next base: position 7,196 of record JALGTV010000092.1, read on the forward strand.
ATATCTAAGCACCTTCAGAAGCGTCTCGTTCATATCGGCCGGCATATCAAAGTCCGGCTCGCTGCCAGTATACTCTCGGGGCTGGGACTCGCGTTCATAGGAGATACCTGAGGTTATCGCCTCGGCGGGCGCCTCACAGACAATTTTCCCGCCCCGCTGCAGACGATACATACCATCGGTAGTGAAACGCCCAATGACCTGAGCTCGCGCCCCTTCGTAGATATTGGGCAGGTCCCAATCCTCATTGTAGATGCGCAGAACTTCCTCAGTGAAATGCGTCGGCACTGCCCACACATAGCGCTCCTGGGTCTCGGCACAGCAGATGGTCTCCGGCAGTAGATTCTCCAGGCCCACGTGCACCTTATCCAGGTCAATTTCCACGCCCATATCTCCGCTGGCGGTGATCTCCGAGGTGGCACAGGCCAGCCCTCCCCCACCCAGGTCCTTGAAGCCCACCGCAATGCCCAGCTCTTTGGCCCGGTCCTTGACCGCCTTGTTGGCCTTGCGCATGCACAGCACGTTTTTGAGGAAGGGGTCAGGCACTTGAACCGCCCCGCGGTCCTCTGCCTCCTCCTCCTCATCCAGGATTTTGGAGGCAAAGGCCGAACCACCAAAACCACTGTCATCAGTGGGCTTGCCCACGAGGATCATATCATAAGGTTCCTGGCGAGCCTCCGGCGGCACCGCCGAATGAATGATATCCTCTTCGGCCACTATCCCCAGCGCCACCACATTGACCAGACAGTTGTCATCAAAGCTATCCGAGAAGTACACATCACCGGCTAAGTTGGGTACTCCCAGGGCATTGCCATACTGCCAGATGCCGTCTACCACTCCCCTGACAATCCATCGGGTGCGCTCAGCATTATCGCCAGTGGGGTCGCCAAAGCGCAACGGATCGGCAGTGGCAATGACGTCGGCCCCCATACAGTCTACATCCCGCACAATGCCGCCAATACCAGTAGCTGCGCCCTCCACCGGCAGTACCTGGCTGGGGTGATTGTGGCTCTCATGAGCAATGACCACCCCATAGCGCTTGCCGTTATGCTCGGCAAAGAATACAATGCCGGCATCTTCCTGGGGACCCTGGATGACATTGGGGGCATCGGTGGGCAGAAACTCCTGGAGGGTAGATTTGCTGGACTTATAGGAGCAGTGCTCACTCCACTCCGAATTGAAGATGTGCAGCTCGCACAGGGTGGGGTCGCGGCCAATAAGCTCGGCAATGCGCCGTACCTCGTAGGGCGTCAGCACTACCCCGTGTTCATCCAGCTCCGCCTGGAGTTGCTCATCATCCATCTG
>JALGTV010000093.1 GCA_029821215.1 Candidatus Zipacnadia bacterium
CTGGCCGGTCAGCTTCTGCCGGCATGAGCGAATACCGAAAAGCTGACTGGCCAAACGCATGGTGCGGCGCATGGCTTTGACATTGGGAAAAGGACCAAATACTTTGCCATCGCGCAGGGTATGAACCTCTTTGCGCTTGGGGTCGTGATAGCCGCGCTTGACCACCCGTCCCTGGGCGGGGTGGGCGTCCTTGGGCAGATCACGGATCAGCATCAATCGCGGGTACTTCTCATCAGTGAGCTTGATGTACGGGTAACTTTTGTCATCGGCAAGCTGAATATTGAAGCGGGGGTGGTGCTCCTTGATGAGATTGGCCTCTAAGATGAGAGCTTCCACCTCGGAGTAGGTGACAATGAAGTCAAAATCCGTCGCCCGCTGAATCATCAACCGTTGCCAGGGGCTACCCTTTTGGTCCTCGCGGAAATGCTGGCGCAGCCGCTGGCGCAGCGCCTGGGCCTTGCCCACATATAGCACCTGGCCCTGTCGCCTATGGGCGGGTTACAATTCTGCCTTTTGCAGGGCTTTGAGTTCCTTGATCTCGTCGCGGAGGGCGGCGGCGCGTTCGAACTCCAGATTCTCAGCGGCCTCTTTCATCTCGGCTTCCAGAGCAGCGATGATGTCAGATAGTTCGTCAGCCGCCATCTCCTCAGGAGCGGCGGGCATAATCTCGGCCACAGCGCGCTGGCGAGCCTCCTGGGTGCTGCGGATGGTGTCCCGTACTGCTTTTCTGACAGTCTGGGGAGTGATGTTGTGTTTCTCGTTGTAGGCAATCTGCTTGCGGCGACGCCGCTCGGCCTCGTCAATAGCCGCTTGCATAGCCGCTGTGACCCGATCAGCGTACATAATTACCTGCCCCTCCACGTGGCGGGAGGCGCGCCCCATAATCTGGATGAGCGAGGTCTCCGAGCGCAGAAAGCCCTCCCGGTCGGCATCCAGGATAGCTACCAGCGATACCTCGGGCAGATCCAGCCCCTCCCGCAGCAGATTAATGCCCACCAGCACGTCAAAGTCCCCCAGCCGCAGGCTGCGCAGCAGCTCAGAGCGCTCCAAGGTTTCCACGTCCGCGTGCATATAATGGACACGGATACCCAGCTCGGCCAGATATTCAGTGAGGTCCTCGGCCATGCGCTTGGTGAGTGTGGTTACCAGTACCCGCTGTTCTTTGTCTACCCGCTGCTTAATTTCGCCGACCAGGTCATCAATCTGCCCATGCGTAGGCCGTACTTCCACCGGCGGATCAATCAGCCCTGTAGGCCGCACAATAAGTTCCACTACCTGGTCGGCCCGCTCTAACTCATAGGGCCCGGGCGTGGCTGAAGTATACACTACCTGGTTGACCCGCTGCTCGAACTCGGAGAAGCTGAGGGGCCGGTTGTCAAAGGCACAAGGGAGCCGGAAGCCGTGATCCACCAGACTCTGCTTACGGGAGCGATCGCCCGCATGCATGGCCCGCAATTGCGGAATAGTCTGGTGAGACTCATCAATAATCAGCAGGTAGTCATCAGGAAAATAGTCTATCAGCGTGTAAGGCGGCTGGCCGGGCTGCCGCCCATCAAAGTGGCGAGAATAGTTCTCAATGCCCTGGCAGTAGCCGATCTCCCGAATCATCTCCATATCATAGCGAGTGCGCTGCTCCAGACGCTGGGCTTCCAGCAGCCGTCCCTGCTCTTCAAAGTAGCGTAGTCTTTCCTGCAGTTCCTGGGCTATTGCCTCCAGCGCGCGCTGGGTCCGCTCCCGCGAAGCGACGAAGTGAGTGGCCGGGAAGACAATAACCCGTGACTTTTGCTCCACTATCTCGCCGGTCAGCTCATCCAAAATCATAATCCGTTCGATCTGATCACCAAACATCTCAATGCGAGTGACCAGGTCCTCGTCAACCGGATGAATCTCAATGACATCGCCCCGCGCGCGGAATTCTCCCCTATCGGGAGCCATGTCATTGCGCGAAAATTGCATCCGGACCAACTGGCGTAGTATCTCGTCCCGGTCTACTCGCTGGCCCTGGTTGACATCCAGGGTAATCTCCTGATACATCTCCGGCGAACCCAGGCCATATATGCACGAAACCGACGCCACTACCAGCACATCACGGCGCTGCATTACCGCCTGAGTGGCCGAGTGCCGGAGCCGATCAATTTCATCGTTGATGGAAGAATCCTTTTCAATGTAGGTATCGGTCTGGGGCAGGTATGCCTCCGGCTGGTAGTAGTCATAGTAGCTGACAAAGTACTCCACGGCATTTTCCGGAAAGAATTCGCGGAATTCAGCACAAAGCTGGCCGGCCAGGGTCTTGTTATGGGCGATTATTAGCGTGGGCTTCTGCACCGCTTCAATGACCTTGGCCATCGTATAGGTCTTACCCGAACCGGTGATGCCCAACAGCACCTGATGGCACTGACCCTCATTGATGCCCTGGGCCAGCTTCTTAATGGCTGCTGGCTGGTCGCCGGTGGGCTGGTATTCTGAGACTACTTCAAACTGCGCCATTCTGTCCTCACAAAGGTAGTAATATTAGCAAGATTATAACACAAAACCTGGACGCTGTCGCATCCAGGTCAGCAGAAATGAGCTAAGATTATGGGGGTTAGTTAAAATGTTCCTCCCAGGCCGCCCAGCTCAATGCTGAGCTTGCCGCTGTCCTGGGAGTAGCGCAGGCCAATTTCCCGATTTTGCCAGACGCTCCAGGCGGTTATCAGCTCGGCATCGTCGAACTTATCAACATCAAACTGGTAGTAGGTGCCGATCAGACCCAAGCGCCAGCGATCATTGAGGTAGTAGTCAAATTCCAGTTCAGCATAGGTATCGCTTTCGGTTAGGTCCCAACTGCTGCTAACGTAGGCCTGCCACTTGCTGCCTGAAGCTCGCAGATAGCTGCTCAGTACCTGACGCCAACCATGATGGTAAGCATCACCAGAAGCATATTCAGCGCTGTAGTCAACATACAAGTCAACCGAATCGCCGAAGTACTTACGCAGCCCTAAACTGCCGCGGGCACTATTGGCGCTGAAGTCGGCGGTATCCCAATAATATGCATTGCTTACCGTGGGGGTCAGCCAGGTTTGTGAACCCAAGCGCCAGGAGCTAAAGTCCAGCTCAGCATACACTTCATTGTCAAATATCAGCCCACTTTTCTCGGCTGGATTATGGTGTAGTCCCAGAGAAGAACCCAGGCGAAAGGTGTCGCGACCGTCACTGCTAAGCGGGCGAGATGATGTGAGCCACTCAGCCTCCATCCCGTAGGTGTCAGGCATAGTGCGCAGGGCATTATAATAGCTGCGCAGGTTAAAGCTATAGCTATCGCGCCAATTATAGACATTGGTGTCAGCGAAGACGTTGCGATGATCCGGCCAGCCCACACTAAAATCACCCCAGCATCCACCAAAAACCGGCCGACTATCGCGCCACTGGAGTCCCCAGTCGCCTCGGGGCAGTCCACTGGCGACTATGCTCCCCTCCACATTGCCAGTGCGATATTCTTCCCGCAAGCCCAGGCTCCAGCCAGGCCGGGCGATAACGCTGCCGGCGCTGGCTCCTCGTTGGATTTCCACCGCACCAGTTGCCTGGTCGGTGACCCGGTAGAAAAAGGGGAAGTTGACCGCCAGACCGCCGTCAGAGGTAATTCCCAGAACCTGAGTATTAGACGCACCCCTATATCCGGCCATCCCAATAATCCAGTATGGGGGTAGGCTCATGGCCTTCTGGCCATCAATGTATACCGTCGCATGGCGCAGCACGATCTTCTCATCCATAAACACCGAGATGCGGTCGGCCACCAGCCAACTGCGGGAGTAGACATCATCAAATCTGAACGCACCCGGGGGCAACTCCCAGTCCAGCTCGCGGGGGCTAAGGTTATAAATATCAAACAGAACGCGTTCCACGCCGGCGTCAGTAAATTGGCGCAGGGCGCCCCGTTTGCGGCGCAGGTCAAAATACAGGTCCTCGCCCGCCAGGTGCTGGTCGCCCCGATTAATGACCGTAGGCTCGGCCTTGAGGATCATGCTGCCAATGTCAAGCTGGAGGATATCGCCGCCGGTGACCGTCATTCCACCATAGTGAGCCTCAGCATTATCGCGGGCTTCGACGAGGTTGCGCTCCAGCGAGTAGGCGACCCAACCCCCCTGGATATCAATTACGCGGGCTTCTGGGCCGGCCACCTCGCCCTTGGGGAGGAACTCAATGTAGGCGAAATTACGGCTATCCTGGGCGGTTATTCGGACGGTGGCGGTTCCCGGAGTATTACTGGTGGCAAAGGCGATAGCAAATCCGCCCGCGGTACGCACCGTGAGCGTGGGCCGCTTGTCGGTCTTCCCGGTGCTGAGTAAGCCGAGGTCAGTATGCATAACCACGGCGGTACCCTCCGGGACGTGGTGGCCCTGTTCATCACGCACTTCCACCCGGATGCGGGCCCCAGTTTGACCGTCAGCGGGCACCCGCCGAGGATTAACGGTGGGGTAAATGCGCAGACGGCCAAAACGGGCGCCCTGTGCCTGGCAGTGAGGTGCACCACCTACAGCCACCAGCAACAAGGCCCCCGTGGCGATGTAGAGCATCAGCCTGTTCCGGAAGCCGATAATCCTCATCTATTCCTATCACAACAAGCAAATCAGTGCTTGCCTATTGCGTGAAGGTCACTCGGTTGAAATAGACCCATACGCTCGGAGCCTGATTAGTGTATACCGCCCGCATCCGGTACTGGTAGTTACTACCATCCACTACGTCAAAGTCAGGCCAGGAGGTGCGGGTGGGACCAGCATTGCCTCCATCAATGTACTGCCAGCTACCGCTGTTGACCGAGCGCTGGATCTGATAACGCAGCAAGATAAGCTCGGTGGCAGCAGGTGGATACCACAAGAGCCGAATGGCATTGCTCTCTATCTGCAAGGGACGGGGGTCAGGCGGCTCGGCTCCCTCGGCGACTCCCCGTTCTCCCCCACCCTTGTTGCTCACCAGCATAATCAGCAAGCCCACTCCCAGTACCGGCCCCAGCCACTTCCAGAAGTTCTTCTTAGGCGCCGGTTTGGCCTGCCCAACAGGAATCTCGGCTACCGGCCGGCCAGCGATGACTTCCTTGAACTTGTAGGCCGCATCCTCCAGTGCCTCCCGAATCAGAGGACGGTCGCCACCTTCATAGTTGGCTCGCAACTTGCTAACTCCACCAATGCTGAAGCTATGCTGGGCTTGCGGGTCAGCTACCGGTTGGTCGGCTACCACATCGTAGTTGGGCTCCACCAGGAAGTACTGACCGCGGATGGTCACTTCAACCTGGCGCGGTTGTTGCTGGATTTGCAGGCGATCGACACTGGCCACAATTACAGCATCCATACCCAGCGCGTATCCTATTCGTAGGGCTAAGGCCGCATCCACCGCACCGGCAGCAGTATAGACAGGCAACAGTCGCCCTTCGGCTACTGCCCGGCGGACAATGGGGGAAGTAGAGTGAAATTCAGTACACTCCACATCCGACAGCTCATTAACCGCGATTTCCAGCTTGTCAGTGGCCAGGCGGCTGAGGTCGGCCATTCCTGCCCCAGTGTTATCAGCTACCGGGAATAGTAATACCTGCTTGACCCAGTCAACTTGGGCCGGAGCCGGCTTCCAAGTCATCGGCAGTAATGTTAGCACCAGAGCAACAATCAGGAACATACTGGTATTTCGCATCAGCCGGGTTGATCTTAGGTAAGTCATCCTGTTGGGCCTCCTCTTGGGTAATGAGGCTACAAATCAAGTTTGAACTAAGCAACGATTGGTACGTTATCGGGTTACTACCAAACTGCGGATCGCTTTAGTCATCTGCCCGGTATTAGGCGACCGCGCAGTTATCTCACACAGATACTGCCCCGCCGGCACTACTGTCCCTTGATCAGAGCGGCCACTCCAGAGCACACTATTGGTTCCCGCCGACGCCATCTGCCCAGACTGCAACTCCTTGACCACCACTCCGGATATGTTTCGGATTCGTATATCCACACTGGCTGGAGCACTCAAAGCATAGGATATAGTCCAGTTCCCTCCCGGCGCCGCCTCGGCATGTATCTGTGATATTA
>JALGTV010000094.1 GCA_029821215.1 Candidatus Zipacnadia bacterium
AATCGGTCTCCACCAACTCCTGGACATCAGGGCGCTGGACCTTAACCGCTACTTCCTGGCCAGTAGGCAATACCGCCTTATGGACCTGGGCCAGGGAAGCCGAGGCCCGGGGCTGAGGATCAAATTCAGCAAACAACTCCTCCAAGGGGGCCTGCAGATCTTCTTCTATCACGGCGCGGGCTTGATCAAAGGGGAACGGAGGCACCTGGTCCTGCAGTTGCCGGAGCTGTTGTATGTAGGTCAGGGGCAATAGATCCGGGCGGCTGCTGAGCGCCTGGCCGACTTTGATGGCCGTGGGGCCAATTTCCTGGAGGGCCAGGCGCAGGCGGACGGGCAGCTCGAGGCCAGCGGTAGCGGTGTCAGGGGTAGTATCCTCCTTCACGCGGCGCAGGAATCTGTCCAGCCCCAGGCCATGAAGGGCCGAGGCGAAGCCGAATCGGGCAAATACCGCCGCCACATATCCGGCCCGTCGCACCCAGGCAGATGCCCAGGTGCCCAGCGATCGGGCATCAGTAGATTCTTTACCTGATGATGTTGAGCGGGGCTCCACAGTTGCTGCACCTCCCCTGGTCGGTTACCTGTACCTGCTGGATGCGGCCCCCAAATCCCGAACGGCGAACGGCAGTGGCTCCACACTGGGGACATTGGGTGTCAGTGGTGCCGTCAATGAATAAATTGCCGACGTAGACAAACTGGAGCCGCTGACGGGCCAGTTCCCAGGCCCGACGGAGAGTTTCTGGTGGAGTGGGAGGAGCATCAAACTGATAGGCAGGGCGATAGGCGGATAGATGCACGGGCAATTGTTTATCTACCGAAGCCGCCCAGTCAAACAGCGGCACCAGATCCTCATCACTATCATTTTCGCCGGGGATAATCAGCACTGTTATCTCCACATGACACCGCTCAATAGCGATCTCCACGGTGCGGCGGGCGGGCCAACCCATTCCCTTGCACAGCCGGTGATAAAACTGTTCATCCATTGACTTGATATCCACATTCATAGCATCCATGTAGGGCAGCAGGTCGCGGAGCGGCTCTTCTTCAATGATGCCATTGGTGACCAGCACATTCTTCAGTCCAGCCTCCTGGGCCAGTCGGGCGGTATCGTAGACATATTCATACCAGATAATCGGCTCATTGTAGGTATAGGCAATGCCGATATTGTTGCCCCTCCGGACCTGTTCCTGGGCCATTTGCACTGCCTGGTCAGGTGCCAGGTAGCGAGTGGAGGGACGCCGCTGGGATATCTGCCAATTCTGACAATAGACACAGGATAGATTACAGCCGAACGTACCCAGAGATAATATCTTGGTTCCAGGATAGAAGTGATATAGCGGCTTTTTTTCAATTGGGTCCAGAGCTACCGAGGTTACCTGGGCATAATTGAGCGACCGCAGCACCCCGTCATCGTTCTTACGCACCCGACAGGCGCCTACTTTTCCCGGCCGGATCTTGCAGTTAAACGGACACAGATGACAGTGCAGAAACCCGTCGGCACTCTCATAGTAGCGGCACTCTACTAACTCTTCAGCCACCGGTGCAACTCCTTCCCTTGACTGCCAGCTATCTGCGGTTTGCTACTCCCCGCCTTAGCAGTTGATTATGTAATCCATCTTGACAGCGGTGTCCCGTAGAAACTCCTGGGGGAACTGCGAGTAGGGTGTTACCTCCGCCGTCAGGTAGCCATCGTACCCCATATCCCGAAGCGCCTTGATGACGCGGGGATAGTCCACGCTGCCTTCCAGTAACCCCACAAACTGCTGGGTATTGACATCAAAGTCTTTGATGTGAACTTTTTTGATGCGCGAGCCGAGAATCTCAATCCAGTGGTGGGGATAGCCGTACAGCAGGATATTGCCCACGTCAAAATAGGCGGCCACCGAAGGATGGTCAAAACTGTCAATAAAATCGCGCATCTCCAGGGGGCTAAGCAGGAATTTGCTCCAGACATTCTCTAGGCAGATGGTGATGCCTAACTCTTCGGCGGTGGGCAACAGTTCAGAGATACTTTTGTGCGACATCTCGTAAGCGGTGGCGTAGGATACGTCCTCATTGACCACCCCGGGCACCACCAGTATGGTATCAACGCCCAATATACTGGCTATCTGTAAGCCGTCTTTGATACCCTGAACCCCCTTCTGGCGCGCCTGCTCGTCGGGAACCGACAGCGGCAGCCCCCAGTGGGTTCCTCCCATAAGGCTGTGTATTTCCAGGCCAATGTCGACGGCCAGCTCTGCGACCTGCTCAGCTTCCTGCTGGCTGCCGAATTGATAGGCCTCTATTCCATCAAAGCCAGCGTCTTTGTGGACTTGTAGCCATTGGCGGTGAGATACTCCGTCGGGCCCCGGACCGTAACAGATTGCCTTTTTCATAGTAGTATCCTCCTGAAGAGTTTGTAGGGTAAGTTGCTTGCTTAAGTGATCATATTATTTAGTAGTTATTCGCGGTCATCGTGAAATACACCTTTGTTGGGGTGTAAAGAGAGGCCAAGTGGGCTAAAACCTGGATAAGGAGACTGTTGCGAAACCCGCAGAGGGGCATCCTTGCCCCGATATGTGTTTAGCTTTCTGGCAAGCATCCGTCAATTACCTTTTCCAACAGTCTCATAAAAGGAAGCTCTAAGCAGCCAAGTAGTTACCGGATTTTCTCGCGGTCCACATTAGGGTTCCACCAACTGGTGGCAAATACTCTGTTCCACAACTCATTGATACTGGGTTCCCCTCCTAACTCTGCCCAGTGATCTATGGTCTGCCGCTTAGTATTGGCCCGATAAGCAACCACGGTGCGCTCTTCCTTGTCGGGAGTGGTGATAGTAGCCAGGGCGCGGACAGTGATATAGTTGATACCAGCGTCAGTGCGCAGCGCCGTGGTGGCCAGAGTGTAGGATTGTCGCACCACGGCCGCAAAGAGGTCTTCAACCTCCAGAGCCTTGGGAATCTGGAAGGTAATCACGGCATAAGCAGTGTACGGATCCATCAGTACGGCCACATCTTCGCTCATCGGGGTGCCATCAGGCCAGGTCAGGGAACCCAGAACTCGGGCGATGTTATAGTCACGATCACTGACCGGACCAATCATTCGCCGCGTTATTATCACCGGAGGAAGGGAAGCCCGTGGTGTGCCCTGCAAATCAGGTGCAGAGGGGGCAGCAGTAGTCTGTGCGGGTGGTGGGGGCGATGGCAAAGTTGGGGGGGCTTGGGTGAGCTGGCGGGCGGTAGGCGAACGGCGGACCGGTGGCTGGGACGGAGTGGCGCGAGTTGTGCCGGGGCCAGAGGCAGACGGGCCTGAGGGCCAGCGCAGGGTTATGAACACAATAACCAATCCCAGCACTACCATGGCAGCAGCACCAGCATACACCCACCACACCCCACTGGCTGGGCGCTGCACCCGGGAGGAATCAGGCTGGACCGAAGCCTGAGCCGATAACCGCCGCCGCACCGCTTCCAGGGGCACCGTCGCTTCGCCACCTGCCCCGTGCTGGATAGCTAACTCGTAGAATTCGGCAGCTTCGGCCCACATCTGGCGAGTTCGGTATATGTCAGCTATGGCGGTGGGCACTTCAGCACTATGCGGATAGCTGTCCAGCAATTCGTTAGCTAAAACTGTGGCGGGTGCGTACCGTCCGGCCTGGATCATTTCATCTAACTCAGATAGCTGCTCGGTGAGAGTCTCACGCTCATCGGGGCCAGTGTTTTCAGACATTATTACCCTACCTCCCAGCAGTATCGGTAATCGACTTTTCCAGCCTTAGTCGGCTAACCTGGTAGCCACAGCGTTCATACAATGCCAAAGCCTGCTCATTACAGACACTGGCATCCAAGGCGGCTTTCTGCGCTCCTTTGCGGCGGAACCACTGTTCAGCGGTAGCCAATAACTTTTTCGCGTAACCTTGTCGGCGCCATTCGGGGGCCACGTAGAGATTTTTGATGTAGCCTACACACCGGTCAACCATACTGGTAATCAGCGCCGCCCATATAAAGCCGCACACAGCCCCCCGATTATCCAGCACCCATAGCCGCTCGGCTGCCTGGCGGGTGGCAGTCCGCAACTGCCGTTCGTAATCATCCAGAAACACTTTATCTACCTGGAAGCCAGGGAAATTAGCCTCGTAGATCTCATACTGAAACTCCAGGACCACCTGGCGGTCACGGTGCCAATTGAAGCGGCGAATTTCCAGGGGCAACTGCCAACCTCCTAATATACTTGGGGACGCCTCAGCCGGCCGCTATGCGACTGGTTAGCCACCTTGATCAATGAGTTTAACATGTTCCTGTACTATCCGCGGCGGGCACAACTTGATAAATGCCTTCAGGGCGACGGTTAGTATGGCGGCATCGTCAAGCCAACCCACGGGAACCAGGGGAAAATCTGGTATCATATCCATGGGCACAACGAAATACAGTATCCCCGCCACTAAGATGGCTTTAGGCAGCCACGATACGCGCCGATCAGTAAATAGCCGCCAGTAGAGCTTGATAAAATTAGGGATGTGCAGCAGCAGCCGGGCCATAGCCAGCGGATTGTTGCTCCATCCGGGCGGGAAATTGCTGGTCTGCATTAGACAAGTACACCTCTATACATAGATTCTACCCCAAACATAACCCTTCTCACACGTCCACTTCAGCCGACTGGCAAGAATAGGTAGCCAGTCATCTTAGCAGTGCTGCTGGCCGCTTAGAACGAACTGACGCGCCAGTACAGGTAGATAGTCAAGCTGAGAAGAGCAATAGCATACAGAGGGATAGCGATAATAGGATGGAGCATCCCCATCAGAGATAGAATGACCACCAGCCCCATAGAGATGCCCGTTGACCACAACAGCAGCGAAACAGCCTTAGGGCCGTGGAACTGCTCCAGTATCTCCCACAGTCCAGGTAGGGCTTCATCACACTCAATACAATGAGTAAACCCGCGGGGATTCTCGGCGCCGCATCGGGGGCATATCCTGGCCTGGGTCTCTGCTATTCGCCGCCGGCGTTCGCATTGCTGGAGTCGGGCCTTGATTTTCGGATTCTTCCTTATCTTCAGGGATGCTTCATAGTACTGAGCCGCCCGCCCGAAGTCGCTGCTGGCAAAGAATATGTCGCCTAACTTGTGGTAAGGATAAGGGATGTCGGGGTGCTCCTGGGCGGCTTGCAAGTAGGCCCGAATGTCATTTTCGCGTAGTTGCTGCAGCCCCCGCTTGTTGGCAATATAGGCAGCTACCGGTGGAGCTACGGCCAGGGCTAACGTCATCAGTGCCAATAGCGGGCCGGCGGGTGTACCCCAACTGGCTAAGGCAATACCAAAGGCGGCAATGTAAGCCACAGTCCAGATAGCCAGCTCCCCCCCGCTGATCTCGCGGTCAAAGTACATCCCAACCATCCGCAGCAATCCCAATCCTACCGCAATGCTGGCCGCCAGCAGCAAAGCCAGCATAATAAGAGCGCGCCCAAAACCCAATAACACTCCTAACCACCTCCTTCAGTCACTGGCTGACAGACTCCCGCCACGTTCGGTTAATCTTTGTCGGAGCTGGGCCACATCAATATCGTTTACTGGTTGGTGCTGTTGGACGGCAAGTGCCGCGGCCACCCCCGCCGCCTCACCAATGGCCGCGGCGATAGGCATAACCCGCAGCGAGGAGTGGGCCTGGTGGTCAGCAGAGATAGGCCGACCGGTCACCAGGAGGTTATCAAATTCGCGCGGACACAGGCAGCGGTAAGGAATATCATAAGTTTCACCCGGTGGCAGCTCCTTGATAACCGTGCCCGTACCGGCTGGATTGTGGATGTCTATCGGGTAGCAGCCGCGGGCAATGCCGTCGGGGAACTTGCGCGCTCTTAGCACATCCTCGCCGGTCAACACATACTCACCCATAATCCGGCGGCTCTCGCGAACTCCTATCTGCACTCCGGTCGCCGCCAGGTAGGCTTGCTCAAAGCCTGCCACGTGCGCTTTCAGGAAAGCGGCCATCTGCGCCACCTGCCGCCGCCCTTCCAGTTCCGCCTGGGTCAAGTCATCAGCATCGGTGCCATCCAGTTTTACCACTCGCGTAGTATTGAAATGTATCTCCCCGCGCCGCGTAGTGTAGAAAAACAGTACATTCTCGCGGGGATTGTTAATCTCGCCACGCGTTTTGGCCTCGTCATAGAGACGGTTTATTTCGTCGCGGGGCGGAATGCGCTTTTCATCAACGCCAGCCATCCGGAACATCAGGCTCATCGGCTGACATAGCCCATCTTCGGGCCGGCCCTGCTCATGTTCAGCCCCCGCCCAGGCCGCCAAATCACCGTCACCGGTAGCATCAATGAAGATGTCGGCCTCAACTGCCTCCAATCCCGACTTGCTGGCCAGGATTGCCCGGTGCACCTGTCCATTTCCCGCCATTGCTGCGGTCACTATAGTATGGAGCCGCAGCCTGACGCCGACCTCCTCACACATTTGCTGACAGACCAGTTTCATAATCTCGGGGTCAAAGGCATCCCAGGCCCATTCGTCCTGACGGTGACTCCAGCCCCCGGCCTCATCCAGCTTGTCAATGACGCGCTCGAACAGTCCCTTAATAATCTGCTCGCCACCAGTGTAGTAGGGCATAAACGGGTTAATCAGCCCCGCCGTGGCCATCCCCCCTAAAAAGCCGTAGCGCTCAATGAGAAGAGTATCAGCCCCTTCCTCAGCAGCAGCCACCGCCGCACACAATCCCGCCGGCCCGCCGCCAATCACAGCCACCTCGGCTTGCAGGGATACAGGAACACTTCGCAGTAAGCCTTCGTCAATGTGGCGCATTATGAGTCGGTTAGTCTTTCCTTAAGCATCTTATTGACCAACTGTGGGTTGGCCTGGCCGCGGGTCTGGCCCATTATATAGCCCACCAGGGCCCCGAGGGCCTTTCCCTTGCCGGCTTTGAAGTCTTCCACCGCCTGGGGGTTATTGGCAATAGCTTCTTCTACGAGCGCGGCAAGCTGGTCGCCGTCACTAATCTGCACCAGGCCTTCAGACTCGATAATATCCTGCGCCGACTGGCCAGTGTTAGCCATCTTCACGAAGACATCCTTGGCTATCTTACCGCTAATGGCTCCCTCTGCCAGCAGCTCCAGAAGTTCGGCCAGCTCGGCCGGAGTAACGGATAACTGTTCAATAGTGATATTCTTTTCATTCAGATATCCCATAACGTCACCCATCAGCCAGTTGCTCGCCGGCTTCGGGTCAGCACCGGCGGTCACGGTCCGTTCAAAGTAGTCAGCCCGGGCCTGGCTGTCAGTGAGCACCTCAGCATCGTATTCCGGCAGCCCGTACTGTTCGACAAATCTCCGCCGGCGGGCCGCAGGCAACTCCGGCAGGCTGTCTTTGATCTCCTGGACCCATTCGCGCTCCGGCGCCAGCGGCACCAGGTCCGGCTCGGGGAAATACATATAGTCATCAGCGGTCTCCTTGCGCCGCATCGTGGCAGTGTAGCCTTCTTCTTCGTTCCATAGCCGCGTCTCCTGGAACAGCTCCTCGCCAGCCTCTACGGCGCGATACTGCCGCTGAATCTCATACTTGACCGCCTCATAGACTGACTTAATAGAGTTGAGGTTCTTTATCTCGACTTTGGGCGTGGCGTAGCCGTTATCAGGGTCAATTAGGTTCACCGTTGGCTCAGCCCGCAGGACGCCCTCCTCCATATTGGCGCTGGAAACCCCGATATAACGCAGGATTGACCGCAGCTCAGCCAGATAGACCCTTATCTGCTCGGGAGCAGTAAAGTCCGGCTCAGTGACAATCTCCATAAGCGGCACCCCGCAGCGGTTGTAGTCCACCAGGCTGCGCCCGTCAGGCAGGTGAATATTCTTGCCGGTATCCTCCTCTAAGTGACAGCGACGGATTCGGATGGGCACCGGCTCGCCATTTACCGTCAGGTCAATATGGCCGCCATAGGTAAGGGGCTCATCATACTGGCTGATCTGAAAGTTTTTAGGTAGATCAGGATAGAAATAGTTTTTGCGAGCAAAACGACAGCGCGGGGCCACCTGACAGTTCAGCGCCAGGCCCGTCTTTATCACGTATCCCACTGCCGTGCGGTTGGGCACCGGCAGGGAGCCGGGTAGTCCCAGGCAGACCGGACAGCAGTTGCTGTTGGGCTCGGCCCCAAATTCATTCTTACAGGCACAGAACATCTTGGATTCGGTGGATAGTTCCCCCAAATTCATTCTTACAGGCACAGAACATCTTGGATTCGGTGGATAGTTCAGCATGAACTTCCAGACCAATGCACGGCTGCAAAGCCATCAATATTCACTCCTACCAATCGGTTCGCTGGGCAGACAGTTACTTACCTGGTTGTTGTCACCAAGAAACTTGAACACTGCTGGAGGAATTGTAACAGCAAATAGACAGGCATGCAAGACCAGACAAGGTCAAGGAGCAGGAGGATTTATGCTGGCAGATAGATTATATACTGGTTGCCGCAAAGGTGGCATTGGTCGCTTGGAGAATAGGATAAAATGATGACAACGTGTCCACCAGCAGATGTTGGGGGACGGAATTGAAATTGCCAGAGAGGTCAAAGTCGTGAAATCCGGTATCCCGCGTACCTGGCTCAC
>JALGTV010000095.1 GCA_029821215.1 Candidatus Zipacnadia bacterium
GAGTGAACCTCCTCGAAGCGGCTGATATAATCAGCCACTCGGTTAAAGCCCCGGTTGTGCTCGGGGGTAGCTTCCACAGAAATAAAGGCGTAGACTTTCTCTATATCAGTCTTCTCCCAGTTTACTAAAGCGCGGTAGCCCCGCAGAATTCCATCCTGCTCAGCCTGGTGGATAAGGGCTTCTACTTCCTCCACTGGCCGGCCCAGCCGGGTGGCAATCTCATTGGGGGCAACTGGTCCTTCTCGCTGCAGGATTTGCAGAATCTGTTTCATGGGTAAGCTTCCTCCTACGGCACAGCGCCCGGCTGGCCGTACCTACTACTCTGTTCACTAAAAGCGTTTTTTGCTACTTTTCCTCTTCTTACGCTTACGCCGTTTGTCTCGCTTTTCTTCCTGAGCCTGCTCCTGAGTGCGTTTCATAACTTCCTCAGCACTGGTCGTCTCCGTGCCCGAGGCTCCCACCGGTGCCGGCGAGCTTTGCCCGCCGCCACTGGTAGCTGCAGCAGGCCGTCGGGCGGCTGCCGCCACCGGAGCTCGGCGCCTCTCCCACAAAACGACCAGCGGGCTGGCAATGAAGATAGAAGAGTAAGCGCCGGTGGTAATGCCCACTATTAGGGCCAATGAAAAGGCATGGATAGCCGGTCCGCCGAAGAAAAACAGGGCAATTAGGGCGAACAGAGTGGTCAGGGTGGTGTTTATGGAACGGGCCATCGTCTGCAGTAAGCTGGCATTCACTATACCAACAAAGTTACCGCCCCGGTGCAGTCGCATGTTCTCGCGAATACGGTCAAAGATGACCACCGAGTCATTGACTGAATAACCAATCACTGTCAAAACAGCGGCCACAAACTCGGTATTAAGCTCGGTGCGCAGCAAAGCCATGGCTCCTACCACTATCAACACGTCGTGAACAAGTGCCGCTACCGCGGCTACACCAAAGCGAAACTCGTAACGAATTGCTATATATATCAGGATAAAGATTGACCCCAACAATAGGGCGATGATGGCCTGGGTACGCAGTCGCTCGCCCACCACCGGCCCCACCATGTCTCGCCCCAGTGACGCAACTGATCCCCCGGCCTCGCCAAACAGTTGGCTAAGCTCTTCGCCAATACTTTGCTCCTGGCGGGCGGCCTCGGCCTCTTCCATCTGCACTGTCCGAATCAGTAGCTGGTTACCCTCTGCCACCTGGATTTGAGATTTGGCTAATCCATGCTTCTGGAGCATGGAGCGGGTTTGGGCTATTACTTGGGCGGTAGATAACTGGTCAGAGACCAAAGGCTGATCAAACTGAAACTTGAGTAGACTACCTCCGGTAAAATCAATACCGTAGTTGAGTCCTTTGACCGCCACTGTGCCTAAGCCAGTCACGATTACTACCAGCGAAATGCCAAACCATAGCCACGTATGGCCGACGATATTCCAATTTTGACGACGAAAAAAGTCCACTTATCTAAGCCTCCTGATATTTCACGAGCTGGCAGCCCGTGCCACTTCTTGCAAGTGGGATCGGGCCAGGGATGGCCCTCCTACCGTATCAAGAACATCGCGTAGCGCAGGTTCTCACCCTGCCCGACCGAGCCGGGGCGAGGTTACGGTTCGGCAAGCTCACCGTCCTGAGCCTGCCGAAGGAGAGAACCTCGCCTATGTCCCCTTGTGCGGCTGGGGCGTCACGCCATACAGCGCCCGATTCTGACCCCACCGGCTGTTACCGACCATAGTCACCAGCCAACGGGTTACTGTTACGGCAGTAAATAGTGACACGCACACCCCTAAAAACAATACTACGGCAAAGCCCTTTATGAGGCTGGTGCCCAAAAAGTATAGGACGGCCGCCACAATCAGGGTGGTAACATTAGCGTCCAGAATGGCCGTCCACGCCCGCTCAAAACCTGTCTCTACCGCCGTGCGTAGGGTCTTGTTATTCCACAGCTCTTCCTTAAGTCGCTCGAAAATGATTACATTAGCATCTACCGCCAACCCCAGCGACAAGATTAGCCCAGCAATGCCCGGTAGAGTTAGCGTGGCCTTAACCACCACCAGCACCGCCAATATCAACATTATGTACATAACCAGTGCAACGCCGGCCAGCAACCCCGGCACCCGATAGTACAAAGCCATAAAGGCCAGAACACAGGCAAAAGCAATCAAGCCTGCCCTCAAGCTGCGGATGATAGTGTCCTGACCCAGGGTGGCGCTGACTGTGCGGTTCTCTACCACCTTCAGGGGCACGGGCAAAGCTCCAGCATTCAGCAGCAGTTTCAGGTCCCGGGCTTCTTCGGGAGTCATATCCCCCGAGATCTGTCCGCGGCCCGCCGTGATTTCGGTGCGGATAACCGGCGCCATCTGACATTCGCCGTCCAGCACGATTGCCATGATGCGCCCTACGTGCTCCCGGGTAAACTCAGCAAAGGCGATCTTGCGCCGGTCCCTTATTTCAAAGTTGACCACCCAGTCACCGGCCTGCCCTACGCCGACCTGCGCATTACTCTTCAAATCAGCACCGGTGAAGTTCCGCTCGGAATTGTGGTAGACGACCTCCCAGGGAACCATCTCGCCGGTAGTCTGGTCCCGCCATTCGCTGTAGTCATTGTCGTCAGGCACCGGATCGGTATACCGATTGGGTATCAACACAAACTCAAGCAGGGCAGTGCTCTTGAGAATGTCCAGTACCCGTTGGGGGTCCTTAACGCCTGGCAGTTCCACAATGATTTGATCATCGCCCTGCTTCTGGATTATCGGTTCACGGATTTCGCCCATACTATACAGCCGCCGGTCTACGATATTCAGGACCCGGTCGGCGGTATCAGCCTGGACGAATACCGTCATCATCGGCCGGGCTTCAATCGTCAAATTCGGATAATTGTTTTCCAGGAAGTCTTGAACTATCTTTTGGTGGCGGGCAGCGGTTTGTTCATCATTGGCTCGGGTCTTGACACTTAGCAGGTAGGGGGAAACCACCTCAACTTGAATCTCATCAGCCGCTACCCCGTTGCGCACCAGCACGGCGCGGACTTTTTCGGTTAGACTGGCGGCAGTTTCCAAAGGCTTATACCCGGCTGTTGCCTCGGCCTCCTCTTCTTCGGTAGCTGTTTCCTTCACCAATGGCTTATCCTCTGGCGAGGCAAAGGTCATGGTGGTCTGGGGCAAGCATTGCAGTACCACGTGCGCTCCACCCTGCAGATCCAGCCCCAACTTCACCTGGGGCTGGGGCCGATAGATGGCCAGGAAGTCAAACAGCTTCCCAATCGGCTGTCGCTGCTGAGTTGACTCAGGGATTTGCGGCCCGCTGACGCCCTCAAAGTTGCTTTGCAACACTTTAGTGAGAGCTTGTTTATCCTCTGCTGCCCCTTCGGCGGTGACGGCCGCCGTCTGTATTTCAACCAGCCTATCATTTATCAGCTTCACGTACATGGTGCTCACCCCGGCTGCCTCCACCATCTGCTTAATCTCATTAGCCTTTTCGGCAAGCTTAGCGGCATCAGTGACCAACGGCTCATCAAAGCTATACTGGAAAGTGCTTTGCACGGAAAAGCCAGCCTGGGCCATGGTGCCCACCGGGGCAAAGGCGATTACGAAAGCCAGGACCAATAGTACAATGATAGCGATGATCCATATTTTATATCTGCCAGGCATACGTCAGTTCTCCTTTTAGTCCTTACAAATCGTCAATTGATAACCCACAGACAGCAATCAAAAGCAGGAGTACGTCCTTCGCGGGTTAAGGTATTTGTACCCGTAGTGCACGCAGTGGGCCACTCAAACCTATCTTTGTGAGTATAAGAGTCTTAGGCTGATATGTCAAGGTGAACGGCAAAGCTTACCCTCTATGTGTTGGTTCTATCGCTCTGTACCCCTTTGCAATAGTCTCCCCGTGGATAGGTGGAACCAACTGGCAGAGCTCCTCGCACGGCTCCTCTCTAATACTTCAGTCAATAGCCATCCGCTTGCGAATGCCTGCTCGGTGAGCAACAATTCGCAAGTAGTTTCTCGGCCAACCTAATCTTAGGCGATTTCCTGCTCACCAAGCCGTCCAGCCGCCGTCAACGACCAGATTGTGACCGGTGATGTAGCTGCCTGCCTCCGAGGCCAGCAGCGCCAGAGCGCCTTTGATCTCCCCGGGCTCACCCATGCGGCCCATAGGCGACTTTGTTTTTAGGCGGCGGACCATCTCGGGAATCTCCTGCCGGACGCGAGGTGAAGGGAAAGGGCCTGGACTAAGGGCATTGACCCGCACCCCATCTTTGGCCCAGTAGACGGCCAGATGCCGGGTCAGGTGGATCACTGCGCCTTTTACGGCGTGATAGTTGGGTGGACTACCGCCGGCGGTCCCTTCATAGGCATCAGGGTAACTGGCCACCATACCATACATACTGGCTATGTTAATGATGCTGCCGCCCTCATGCTCACGCATAAATCGCCAGCATTCCTGGGCGGCGATGAAATAGCCAATCACCCCAGTGCGATAGGACTGGGCAAAGTCGTCCTCAGTAGCCTCAGCGATGCTCGGACCAGATCCGCTGTAAGCATTGTTGACGAGGATATCAATGCGGCCCATCTGGTCAATAGTCTGTCCCACTACTTTGCGGATATTGTCGGCTGAGGATACATCCAACCGCAACGCCAGATGGCCTGCTCCCAAGTCCTGGGCCACGCGCTGGCAGTTTTCCACGTTGCGGGAGGCCACCACTACTTTGGCCCCTAATTCGGCCAGGGCCTCAGCCATGGGACGTCCCAGATGTCCAGCGCCCCCGGTTACAATGGCTACCTTGCCGGCCAGCGAGAAAAGCTGCTCTAACGGCGGAGTGATCAAATTCACCGTACTTTCACCTCCCGGCCTTTATCCCACGACTCCCGGGCCGCCACTAAGCTGTAAACCGTTTCAACCGCCTCATCCACGGTGCAAGCTACCGCTGCCTTTCCTTCTACTGCGTCCAGGAAGTTGTGAGCTTGGGCCACAAAATAGTCGTCACGGGCACAATCATAGTGCTGGACCTGCCACTCTCCGTCCTTGTATAGCGACAACTGTTGGGTAGATGCCTCGTACCGCAGGGTACCGTCCTCACCGGCCAGCTCAAACAGTCCGTCATTGTTCCATTGGAACTGATTTGAGCAGATGGTGGCCAGGCGTTGGCCGGGATAGCGGCAGACCAGAGTAACAATATCTTCCACTTGAACCCCGTCCAACACCAGGTGGTCACCAGTGCAGTAAATGCTTGTTTCCAGACCCAGCACCCACTGTAAGTAATTAAGATAGTGGGTCATAGCGTCCTGGAGCGTTCCCCCGCCAGTTTCGTGGCTGCGATAGTAAATCTCCCGGTAATCGGGCCGATACAAGGGGAAATGCTGGCCCCAGACCCCCACTGCACTATGCACTGTCCCAATATCTCCGCGATTCACAGCTTCCTTCATATCGCGTAGGGAGGGCATGCTGCGGAATGTATAGGCGACCGCTGTGGTCAGCTCTGTGGTGGTGGCTGCTTGGGCTATCTGCTCGGCTTCCTGGCGGTTCAGGCACAGCGGCTTCTCAATGAGAGTGTGGCAGCCTGCGTCTATGCTCGCTAATGCCACGGGGACATGCAGATGGGCAGGCACGCAGACAACCACGCAGTCATACTCCGAAAGCGGGACTTGGTTGAAATCAGCATAGGCGGCAATCAAATCATACTGGGCGGTCAATTCCTCTCGGCGAGATTCTCGCAG
>JALGTV010000002.1 GCA_029821215.1 Candidatus Zipacnadia bacterium
TATTCGTTATTTGATAACAGCGGTTGACTGATGGAATTGAGTGCCCTATAATATGAATTAGCCTTGAGCGCAACCCGCTGGGGAGGGGGGCGTTGCTGACAAGGCTTAACCGAGTAAGAACTTCGCCGTCGCGCCCGGCAACCCGATTCATTTGGCTGGCAGGGAAGCTGAAATTAGACGTACTCCCAGTCAGTTAGGGAGTCGGATTTTGATTTGTATCCGCCACTGGATATCAACGGAGGAACGGAAGTATGATTCAGGCAGAAGGTCTGACCAAATACTACGGTCCCCAGCCGGCTATCCAGGATGTCTCCTTTGAAGTAGCCGAAGGGGAAATAGTCGCCTTCCTGGGGCCTAATGGTGCCGGCAAGACTACCACCATGCGCATTCTGACTGGTTACTTGCCGGCCACGTTCGGTGCGGCCCAGGTGGCCGGGTTTGATGTCGCCGACCAGTCGCTGCAGGCCCGGCGCAGTATCGGGTATATGCCCGAGGGAGCGGCCCTGTACAACGATATGCGCGTGCGCCAATATTTGCGCTATTGCGGACAACTTCATCATATGGGCAAGGCCCAGATAGCCGAACGAATTGAGTACGTAGGAGACCGGTGCGGCCTGGACGGCGAGATTGACTCGATTATTGGCACTCTATCCCGGGGCTACCGACAGCGCGTCAGTCTGGCCCAGGCCATGCTGCATAACCCGCCGGTGCTCATCCTGGACGAGCCCACCGTGGGGCTGGATCCCAACCAGATAATAGAAGTGCGCAACCTGATAAAGAGCCTGGCCGGCGACCACACGGTTATGCTGTCAACCCACATTCTCCCCGAGGCGCAAATGACCTGCGAGCGGGTAATGATTATCAATAAGGGTCAGATTGTCGCCGTGGACCGTCCCGAGACACTTACCGCTCAACTCCGCCAGGCCGAGACCATCCTCATCCGGGTGCAACAGGATAGCGAAGTCATACCTCGGATGCTCCGCGACATAGACCAGGTCGCCGAGGTACACCCCGGTGAATCCATCGGTAGTTACTATGTTGATACCGAGGTCGGCTCTGACTTACGCGCCCAACTCGCTGAGTTCATTGTACATAAGGGCTGGGGGCTGCTGGAGCTGCGGCCCGTGGAGATGTCTCTGGAGGATGTGTTCCGCGAACTGACCACCGAAGAGAAGGATGTTACCTAAATGCGTAATATGCTAACTATTGCCGGCAAGGAGATACGCTCGTACTTCACCTCGCCCCTGGCCTACGTGGTGATAGTGTTCTTTTGTGGCGTGACTGGGCTGATTTTCACCCTGGGGTTTTTAGCCCAACCCCGGGTCCAGGCCGAGATGCTAAGGCTTATGCTGGGAAACACTATGCCGATTCTGCTGGCTATGGTCACGCCCATACTGACCATGGGCTTGCTGGCTCAAGAGAAGGCCAGCGGCACCATGGAATTGCTGATGACTCGGCCGGTCCGGGACTGGGAGATTGTGGCCGGCAAGTACCTGGCTGCCGTGGCGTTAGTTTTGGGTATTCTGGCCATCACCTTGGAATTCCCCGTTATCCTGGCTTTGGGTAGTGACTTAGACTGGGGCATGGTTCTCAGCGGTTATATCGGACTGGCGTTGGCAGCCATGGCCTTTTTGGCGCTGGGAGTTATGGCCAGTTCATTTACCTCCAACCAAATCGCCGCCGCTGTGGCTGGTATCTTCGTGATTCTCTTCTTCTGGATAATTGGTTGGCTGGCTCAGTCGGTTAGTCGCGAGTTAGGAGATGTGCTGAAGCATATCTCCATACTGGAAAACCTCCAGGACTTCGGCAAGGGTATCGTAGATACCAAAGCCATTGTCTTCTTCGTAACTTTGATCGGTTATGCTCTGTTTACCAGTGTGCGCAGTCTGGAGAATCGCCGCGCGGTGTAGGTTAATCAAAAAACCAGCAAACCTTGACGATGTGGAGAGGATCGAACAGGTGATCATTGATGGCTGAAGATAGACTTACAGGCACCAACAATTCCCAACCAGGCCCTTCCGCGGATCAAGAGCCGACACCCAACCCGCGCCCCACTGAACCACAGCCACAAACTGCTCTGGGCCTAATCAGCGTTATCGCGGGATGGGTGGGAGTCGCCGCCCTACTGGGAGCTGGTGTCTGGTGGACTGTCAGCAAAAGTCTGTTCATCGGTCCACTGGTAATACTAATCGCTGGAGCGACCCTCAGCGCCTTTTGGCTAATCGTCAACTTCGCTATTCTCCGCGAGCGTTTGACCACTCGTCGCGGCCAGCAGATTATTAATTCTACGGCCTTTGCCCTGCTGGTGTTAGGTATTCTAATTTTGGTGAACTACATGGGCGTGCGCCATCATATCCGCAAGGACTTAACCGAGACTAAGCAATATTCGCTGGCCGAGCAGACCCGCAAGATAGCTAAATCATTAGACCAAGACGTGGAGCTGCTGGCCTTCATCTCCCCTCAGTCTTTTGGCTATGAGATGATCTCGGATCGGTTGCGCGAGTATGAGATGCTTTCCCCGCGGATCAAGCTTCATTGCTACGACCCGCAAACCAATTTTGATATGGTCAAGAAGTATGACATCCAGGCTGAGGGCACAATTATCGTCAAGTCAGGGGAGAGAACAGAAAAAGTCACCGGGGCCACCGAAGAACAGATTACCTCGGCTATTTTGGCCGTTACTACTGGAGAGAAGACCAAAGTGTACTTCCTTACTGGCCATGGGGAGCGGGTGCTGGAACGAGGAGGTCCTGATGGCATTGGGACGGTCAGACGTAGTTTAGAAAACCAGCAGTATGACGTGCAGACTCTATCAATGGTTACCATGCAGGAGCCGCAGGTTCCCGGTGACTGTGCCGCCCTGATAATTGCCGGGCCGCGCCATCCACTGCACGAAAAGGAGATTAAGGCAATAAAGGACTACATAAACCGAGGCGGGAAGCTGTTTATCGCCGTAGATCCACCTCCCGCCCCCAACCTGCACCAGATACTGGCCGAGCATGGCGTGGAGCCCCTGGACGGGGTAGTAATTGACCCCCGGCGCGGGTTCTGGGGCCAGGCGCAGGTGCCAGTGGTCACTAATCCGCCCTATCACGAAATCACTTATAACATCGAAGCCATTGCCCTGCCCGACACCCGAGCATTTGAGGTGGCAAGTGCCCCACCTCAGGGCTACCCGGGTGCCCCTCCCCCACCTCAGTCGGCTAAAAGCTTGTTGGAATCATCAGATGATGCCTGGCTGGAGACCCAACCCACGGGCACAGTGAAAAAAGACCCCGACGAGCGGGGCGGCCCACTGACCCTGGCAGCAGTAGTTGACGAGAGCCAGTCACCCAGGCGCGGTATGCCGCCGGGCACCCCGCAGTCCGCCCAGGGCACGCGTATGGTAGTAGTCGGCACATCACTGTTGATGACCGACCGACTGGTAAATGCGGGCCTTATCGGCGGGGCCCACCTGGTGCTCAAGAGCATCGCCTGGATGCTGGAAAACGAAAAGCTGGTATCTATCCCACCTAAGCAGCAGACTCGCACTTTTGTAACCCTCAGCGACATCCAGCGCAAGCTGGCCATGGTATTTGTCCTGGGTGTTGTCCCCTTACTGGTCATAGTTAGTGGCGGATTAGTATGGTGGATACGACGGAGAGGCTGATAGCCGATGCAGCGATATCGCTACACCATTGGAGCTCTCATTATATTCATCGCCCTTCTGGCCTGGGTTCTGGCCCAGGAGCGAGGCCGCGTGCCCGAGAAAGGTGAAGTCTTCGGCCTCCAAGTCAGCCAAATCAGCGAACTTGAGGTAGAGCAGGGCAACCAGAAGATTGCACTGCACAGGCACGGTGACAACTGGCATCTGACCAAGCCGACGGTGGGCCTGGCCGACACCGACGCTGTTGAGCGTATGGTCAAGGCTGTAGCTCAGCTTAAGCCGGAGGTACGCCCGGATGCTGACCTGACCAATCCAGACTATGGCCTCACTGAGCCGGTTATGGTTGTCAAATTCACTGGGCCTCAACAAAAGTCTACCACTATTAAGCTGGGTACGCAGACACCAGTGCGTGACCACTACTTCGCCACCATCTCCGGGCGGCCCCACCTGTACCTGATTTCAACTGCCTTCAAGAGCAACCTAACCAAGAACCTGGATGACCTGCGCCAGCGAAAGCTGATTCCGGGGCTGGATGCGGAGAACGTCCGGAAGATTACCATAACTCGCGGTGATTGGACGCTGGTTGCCGAAAAGATTAAAGAAGATGGCCAGAGCATCTGGCAACTGCGTCAGCCGCTGGATACCAAAGCTGACCGCCGAACCGTGGAGTCGGTCATTGATACCATCAGTGGGGCTGAAGGACGCGACTTTGCCGAGCCCACCGAGGATATGAGCATTTTCGGCCTGGACCAGCCCCAGGCGGTAATAGCATTGGAGCGCGAGGAGAAGCCGACCATAACGGTGCGCCTGGGCAGGGAGATTGAGAAGGAAGTTAAGAAAAGGTACTCCACCGAAACCGAAACCAAGCAGTTGGTCTATACCCAGTCCGACGGGCGTCCTGACATTGTGCTGGTGGAAGCGGACCTGGTTGAGGACATAAGCAAAGACGTGTTTGCCTTCCGGGACAAACATATTGTAGACTTGAGCAAAGTTGACGTAATCGGCATCAAAGTGGAGCGCAAAAAGGGATTAACCTTCACCGCTCGCCTGGTAGGCGACGAGTGGGAGCTGGACAGCCCCGCCGGAATTAAGCCCGAACAGACCAGGATTGACGATATCATCTGGGACCTCCAGAACCTGGAAGCTACCCAGTTTGTTGAAGAACAGGCAGATGATATGGCTGAATATGACCTATCTCTCCCCTCCACGGTGATAACTTTGACCTTAAGAGGCGGACAGCCGCTCCAGGTCTTCTTTAGTGACCAGATAGAAGGCACTACCGACCACTATTGCTATACTTCCCAGAGCCGTCAAGTTTTTCGGGTCCACGGCATATTCCTGAGGGGACTGCCCCGGAACATTGACGACCTAAAAGCAGAAGAAACTTCTCCACCCGACCAAGCTGGGCCTGATTAGACAGTATTGTCGTGCCAATGAGATTGTTCAGTCCCATGTAGTCATCTCTTTGTGATTATTAGCACTTTGGGGATGAGGTTTGTCATGGAAACCAAGCATACTATGGAGCTTAGTCAGCAGTATCTGATGCCGGTGTATAAGCCGCTTCCCGTAGCCTTTGTGCGTGGGCAAGGATGCCGACTGTGGGACGCCGAGGGCAACCAATACCTTGATTTCGTGGCCGGAATCGCCGTGGTCGGTGTGGGCCACTGTCATCAGCGAGTAGTGGAGGCCATCGCTGCACAGGCCCGCCAGCTTATGCATACATCTAACCTGTATTACATTCCCCCTCAGGCCCAACTGGCCCAGCGGCTGGCCCAACTCTCTTTTGGTGACCGCTGCTTCTTTGCCAACAGCGGGGCCGAGGCTAACGAGGCGGCCATAAAATTGGCCCGCCGGTGGGCCGGCCAGCACCGGGGCGACGACTGCAAGGACATTGTTACCGCTTATCAATCCTTTCACGGTCGCACTCTGGCTACCGTCGCCGCTACCGGTCAGGAGAAGTTTCAGAAGCCATTTCATCCTCTCCCCCCCGGTTTCAAGTATGTGCCATTCAACGATATACCGGCACTGGCGGAGGCGATTGACGATCATACCTGCGCGGTGATGCTGGAGACCATCCAGGCCGAAGGCGGGATCAATGTTCCTGATGACGATTATTTGCCGGCTGTCCGGGAGTTGTGTGATGAGCACGGCATTCTGCTGATTCTGGACGAAGTGCAGACCGGCCTGGGCCGCACCGGCCGCTGGTTTGGCTACCAGCACACCAACATTCAGCCAGATGTGATGACGTTAGCTAAGTCGCTGGGGGGCGGCTTTCCCATCGGTGCCTGTGTAGCCGGTGAGGACGTAGCCACTGCTTTTCAGCCCGGTGATCATGCCTCTACCTTTGGGGGCAATCATTTGGCCTGTGCCGCCGCCCTGGCTACTTTGGAGGTCATCGAAACTGAGGGCCTGGTAGAAAATGCCGCGCGTATAGGTGCTGTGTTGACCCAAATGCTACAGGATCAGCTTGGCCCGACAGGATTACTGGACCATGTGCGGGGCAAGGGCCTGTTGCTTGCTGTTCAACTTGCCGATTCCATTTCAGCCAAAGAAACCCAGCGGCAATGCTTGGCGGCGGGTCTGGTGGTCAATGCCCTGGCTGAGCACACCATCAGATTGGTTCCTCCCTTAATTGTTACTGAAGAGGAATGTTCTGAGGCTGTCCAGATACTAACTGAGGCGGTACGAGCAGTTGCCGGGGATTAGCGCCCCAATGAAAAACAAAAAATCACCAATAAAACTGATTGCAGTTGACCTGGACGGAACTTTGCTGGCGGATAACCAGAACGCTTCTCCGCGTAACCTGGATGCTATCCGCCGGGCTATACGGCAGGGGGTCGTTGTCGCTATCTGTTCGGGGCGACCGTACTCCTCAGCCGACCGGGTGGCTAC
This sequence comes from Candidatus Zipacnadia bacterium, assembly GCA_029821215.1. GTDB lineage: Bacteria > Armatimonadota > Zipacnadia > Zipacnadales > Zipacnadaceae > JALGTV01. The sequence continues at coordinate 6,539 of JALGTV010000002.1, forward strand.
CCGGCTGGGGCTGGTACAGACACCGATTGTCGCTTGCAACGGTGCAATTATCCGCCTGCCCCAGGATGGAGAGACACTCTATTCAGTCACGCTGGAGGCTGATTTAGCTGCCGAGGTGGTAGCAGACTGTGTGCAGCGACAACTGCACCTCCACTACTACCTTAACGGCCAAATGTACGTTACCCGGGCCAGCAAGTGGGCATGGCGCTATTATCTGCGTACCGGGGTGCGTCCTATTCCCTTCGGTGACCTGCGTAAATTAGCTGGCCAGCGCCCTACCAAGCTGCTGGCCATTGGTGAGCCTGCTCACATCTCCCAACTAATGCCTGACTTCCAGCAGCGCTACGAAGGACGGGTTTATATTACCGCCTCAATGCCCCAGTATCTGGAGCTACTGCCCTTGGAGGCCACTAAGGCCAGGGCACTGAATTGGCTGGCTGACCATTATGGGCTTTCCCTCCGCGAAACTATGGCCATCGGCGACGGACTCAACGATTTGCCGATGATTGAGACGGCCCAGATAGGCGTAGCCATGGCCCAGGCTCCCGATCAGCTCCACCAAGCCGCTGACTATGTTACCGAAAGCCAGAGCAATGGCGTGGCCGAGGCTATTGATCATTTTGTGCTGTGAATTGACTATTTATGCTACCGCTGATATGCTATAATATGTAATACGAATGAAAAAACATAGTGATCATAAAAGGAGGTATCCAGCGATAGCTATAGAATACTAATATAATTGCTTCCCAGCGAGGGAGCAGACAGAATGTGAACCTAATTATCGCATTAATGTGCTTGCATACTTTCTTCTTGGCAATGTCTGTAAACTAAGGCAATGCGGACAGGCCGGGTGTAAGCTTGCCCGCGACTCCCACAGGGGGGTAAGTGAGATGAAGGCACTGAAGCAGCGACTTGTTGATACCGTCCTCAATCTGACGGCAGACGAGGACCGGTTAGTGACCGGGCTACGCAACATTGCCCGAGTGGGCAAGCTTATTGCCCCACCGGGCGCGCATCGTAGGCAACTGAGTAAATTGCAATGGGCCATTGATCATGACCACTCAGCTATCCAGCTAATTAGAAGAATCGTCCGCGATACCAACCGCAATTTCCTCAAAGGATTTGTCACTTTATTCTTGGAGCACACTTGGCAAGGCTACCGACAACGGAAACGCTTTGAGCAAGAACATGGCCTCTGGCCTCCTTCGTTTGTAGTGATCTCTCCCTTGGCGGCTTGTAATCTTCACTGTGTGGGCTGCTACGCCGGAGCCTACGGCCATACCGAGCCCAATCTTTCTTACCAGGATATGGCTAACATAATCGAGGAGGTACGGGAGTGGGGCACCCGGTTCATCACCATTTCGGGCGGCGAACCTACGATGTACTGGAACCGCATCAAAGGTGATGATCGCGGTCTTAAAGACCTCCTCCAACAATACCAGGATATGGTCTTCCTGATGTACACTAATGGCACGCTGATTGACGAGGATATGGCGGCAGATATGGAACAGTTAGGTAATATCACCCCGGCGATTAGTGTAGAGGGCTACCGAGAACAAACCGATGCCCGCCGGGGTGAAGGCGTCTTTGATAAAGTAATGAATGCAATGGACTTGCTGCGTCAACACAATGTATTCTTCGGTGCCTCGGTGACCTATACTACTCAGAATATAGACACCATTGCGTCGGACGAATTTGTCGAAATGCTAATGGACAAAGGCTGTTTCTATGCCTGGTACTTTATGTATGTGCCGGTAGGGAAGGGCCCGGATTTTTCGCTGATGGTCTCGCCCCAGCAACGAGAAAAAGTAGCCAAGAAGACCTGGGAATGGCTCAACACCCGGCCTATCTTTATTGCCGATTTCTGGAACTCAGGCCCGCTGGTCCAAGGATGTATTGCCGCTGGCCGCCCTAACGGCTATATGCACATAACTCACCAGGGAGATATATGTCCGTGCGTGTTTATGCTGTATTCGGAACATAATATTCATAATATTGATTCCGATACTCCACTCCTGGACGCACTGAAAAGCGATTTCTTTGAGATAATACGAAAAGGCCAGCGGGAAAAAGAAAACAATCCCCTGGCTCCCTGTCAAATTGTTGACCATCCTGAGGTACTCAAAGAAGCGGTGGAATCTACCAATGCTTCCTCTACTCAGGAAGGTCAAACCCTATTGACAGAGCTCCACCCGCTCATCCAGCAGCGGGCCCAGCAGTGGGGTGAAATCGCCGATAGGATGTGGACACAAAGCGGAGTTTATACGGGGTTGGCGGAAGAGTATAATGAGGACGGCTGGCTCACTCCCGGCTAATGGATTAGTGCTGCTGTGCAATTAGCTTGACTAATTATGAGAGGTACAAAATGGACATTTACCTGGTAGCCCCCGATACACTCAGAACCTATGGTGAATCAACTCATCGCCCCGAGAAAGGCTTGTTCCCTCCCCTGGGGCTGATGACGGTGGCCGCCCTTACACCCCCTAATATAAACGTTAGTATTACTGATGAATGTCTGGAGCCGGTAGATTTTGACCGCGATGCAGACTTGGTGGGCCTGACTGCTATGACCTCGGCGGCCCCCCGGGCCTATCAGATTGCCGACCATTTTCGCCAACGGGGAATTGCGGTGGTGATGGGCGGTATGCATGCCTCTGCTCTGCCCCAAGAAGCACTTCAGCACGTTGATGCGGTGGTGATCGGTGAGGCCGAAGGCCTGTGGCCTCAGTTGCTGGAGGACTTTCAAAAAGGTCAATTACAAAAAATATATCGCCACCGCGACTTTCCCAGTTTAGAGGGCTTGCAGACGCCGCGGCGCGACCTACTGGATTTGAGCAAATATTGGGGCCCGGATAGTCTCCAGGCTACCCGTGGCTGTCCCTACGACTGTTCCTTCTGCACGGTTTCCACCTTCTTCGGCCGCACTTACCGCACTCGGCCAATAGACGATGTTATAGCTGAAGCCACCGAGCTACGCGGCAAGCCGCTGATATTTGTAGATGATAATATAATGGGCAAGCCTTCGTATGCTGAGCAACTATTTGAGCGCCTCAAGGACCTTAAGAAGGGCTTTTTCGCCCAGGCCTCGACCAGCATGCTTAAGACGCCCCAGCTAATTAGTCAGGCAGCCGCGGCCGGTTGTAAGGCGCTGTTTGTGGGTTTGGAGACTCTCTCCACCGAAAATTTAGCTAAGATTGGCAAGAAAGTTAACGTGGTGGAAAGATATAGGGAGCTAATTAACCGGCTGCACGACAATGGCATCGCCATTGTCGGCGCTTTTATGTTTGGGTTGGAACACGATGATGAGGACGTTTTCCAGCGCACTGCTGAGTTTGCCCAGGAAACTAAGATTGATATACCCCAATTCGCCATACTCACTCCCCTACCCGGCACCCGTTTCTACGAACAGGTGGAGCGCGAGGGTCGGATAATAGACCGCGACTGGACAAATTATGATGGCAATCATGTGTGCTTCCGCCCTTACCGGTTGAGCAGCGAGAAGTTGGAAGCTGGCCTGCAATGGATCTACCAACACTGCTATTCTTGGAGTAACATCATTAAGCGTACTGCCCGCCACTTCAAACCCCTCATTTGGACGGTCAACGGGATATATCATAACCGGGTGCGCAACTGGATTGCCCGCCGGACCAGCGCAGTCGCCCCCCAATGACCCCCGCACACCGACAGTTACCTACCAAGCTGCTGCTGGATCGCTGGCTACCGGTCGGTGTAGCGTTAATTGTCGCTATCCTGTTCGGGCTGCCGCACGCAATTATGTGGCACAAGTTGCGGGCTACCGGCCAAAGCTATGCTCCCCTGGTAGTAGATGGTGTGCAGGCCCTGACCTACGATGAGACCACTTACTATGCCCCCCGGGTAAGGGATGTCCTGGACGGTCATCCATTTTCAGCAGCCCCTGCCGACTACGAACATAAACAAGAGACCCCTTTCTTAGGTGTGGGGATAATAGCCCCCCTGTTCATAGCCGCTTTAGCCAAGTTGATAGGCGGCAGTGTGGCCGGGGCCTTTGTCCTGTGTGATTTCCTGCTGCCCCCGGTCAGCTTTCTGCTCATCTATCTGCTGTGTCGCCGGATAGGAGCCGGCACGTGGGTAGGTGTCGCTGCTGGTTTGTTAGTTGTCCTGGCTCATGATCAAATCAGCCTGCCCTTTGTTGTTGCTGGTAATCCCACCTGGCAGCGGCTGGCCGATCATCTCCACATATTCGGTTCCGTCCGTCCCATGGAATACAGCCGCTTACCTGTGCCCCAGTTTTCCTATATCCTGTTTTTGCTGGCCATCATCGGCCTCTACCAAACCCGGCGCAACCCCCGCCCCAGCACAATTGTCCTCACCGGGCTGGCGATTGGCTCACTATTCTACAGCTATGTATTCTTTTGGACCTACATAGTGGTGGGGGCCGGCTTGTGGGTGCTTATGCTGGCCGCCCAACGCAACTGGCAAGCGGCCGGTGCCGTCGCCCTCGCGACCGGAGTAGGTTGTCTACTGGGCCTGCCAGTCCTGTTACCTTTGCTGGGGTCGGCGTTATTTGGCGGCGAGCAGTACATAATGCTTGTGACTCGTCTGAGTTGGGGGGGGCGGCACATTCGGCTGCTAACTCACCACAAGTATGAATGGGCCTTGCTACTGACTTACTTCATTATCTATCCGTGGCGCCGGCGGGAGTTTCCCTTTATGACGGCCTTTGTACTGGCAGCATACGGTTGCCTGTTGGTTGGTAGAGTAGTTCATCTCAACGTGCAGGAGTGGCACTGGTTTGGCCGGTGCTGGTATCCGTGGTTGTCTATAGCGTTGCCCTTAGGGATATGGGCTCGAGTGAATACTCAGTATGATCGCCAGCGGTGGCGACGCTGGGCGCAGTGGGGACGCCAGTATGCCCTGAGGCCGGTTATGATCGGGTTGTGTACGCTATGTCTCGCCTACGGGTTTAATGACCACATATCTTATGGCCTGAACATGTACCAACAGCATACCTTGCCGTCGGGGACCCAAGCAGCATTGAACTGGCTGGGGCACAATGCAGCTACTGATAGCGTGGTAATGGCCGCCGATATGAATGTGTTGGCGTTGGTGCCTGTCTATACCCAGTGTAATTCGTACCTGCCCTACTGCCAGCTTACCGTGGCCTCCGATGAGGAACTGGTGGAACGATTCTGGATAACTGCGGCTATCTGCGGGCTGTCCGACGAGTATGTAGACCACTTGCTGGCTCCGGACGAGCCAGTGGATGGATTCTTTCAGCCCCATCGCTGGTGGGCAGTGAACTGGCTGTATCTGACTCAATTTGGAGAGATGGTATTGCCGCTACCGGTGCGCGATCAGATAGAAGCCAAAGGGAGACACACAACGAAGATGCCTGTAAAGGAATTGTTGACTAAGTATAGGCTTGACTATTTGTGGATTGATGATGTGGTAGCCAACGACTCTTCATACAACTTTACTCAATTGCCTTACCTAACCCAGGTGTTCGCGGCCAGCGGCACCCGGCTGTATGCAGTCAAGTAGGCTGAGGAAGCAGCCATCCTACCCCGTCAACTAGCTTGACAGGTAGCGAGCAAAGCGCGACAGAGTATATGCTTTTTGTTGTTATCCACGGTTCCAATACGCTGCTCCGACAAACCCTCTTCAATATCTTCTGATAACTGAGTGCAGATATATGCCTATTGACAACATTATACATAAGTGATATAATAGTAAGATGTATATGAAAGGCCCGTGTTGGCATGTATTTTACGCCTGAGAGCCTGCGATAGCCGAAGGTGTAATTACAAAAGACGCAGTGTGATCCTTCATAACTGGGCAGAAGATACGGGTGCATTCTACTTAGCTTTTTGGCCAATAACTCCTATTAGGGGGTGCCGTCATGGTGAATTGTGCTGAAGATAGGGGAAATGAGTCATTGTCAGAGTTTGATGTGAAAAAGGTATCGGAGGTTAAAGGGCAGCGATTGATCAGCAAGAGCAAAGGCAGGATATTCAGAATGCAAGTCGTGGAGCGAGTACCCAACGGGGAATACTACCTGGGTGTCTGCCACGTGCAGGGTAGCGAACTGGAGACGGCGCTAAGAGTCATACTTAGTTGGCAGTCCGAGTGTGGTAGTCCGAACGACATGTCTCATCGTTGCATAAAGATAATAGGCATTGACAGCTACTGACACAAAGACACGATATAGAACGGGCGGCAGTGACCCGGGGGTGCGGGGATAGCTGGAGCGCAGCAGCGGGGCGTGACTTAGCGGCTATCGGCATAATCACTTATGATTTTCTATATAGTCTTCGATGACCCCCAGCAAATCGTCGTTAAGTATCTGCTCTAATTCGTGAAAACTCACGGCATCCATTTCAAAGGTAGAAAACGTTTTGTCCAGGCTGTGCGTAAGATTATCGATTTTTTCTTGCCTAGTCGAGCCTGTATATGAGTACATCCGGCACCACCAGCACTGCCAAAGGTCACGGCCCGCAAGCTGGTCAAACTGTTCGTTGCCGCTAACACCCAGATACGTCCAAGGCTCATCAATCAGACCCTCGCTGAGTAAGGCCTCGCCGTCGATGTAGTTGGGTACTGCTTTAAGTGGCTCTTGCACCCATGGAAAGTAGGACACCATCGAAATAGGCAGGTCCCCCACTTCGGCCCGCACTTCACGCATAAAACGAGTGAATATCTCACCGGTAAGCTCAACGAATTGGGCACGCTCTGGACTGTTGATATCCGTATTATGTGGATCGATCCCGTACCTCTGTATGTACTCCTCCACTACCGGCGGATTGAAGCCAAACGCCCGAGGAACTGGCACCGTCGCCGTTCCGTACTGGTCCCACCAAATACGTCCCCTGAAGTATCGATTACTGGCCCATGCCGATTCACGTAGCGAAAAAAGAAAACCATCAACACCGTAAGCCATAATCTCCCGTATCTCATTAAGACGATGTTCCCGAACTTCTGGATAGGCATAACACGGGAACCCAGTCCAGTGCCATTCGGGTCCTGGGTAGTTGGGGTCGCCGATATACTCCCACATGTACTCTGGATGCTCCACAAAGAAGAGGTCAGAGTTTGCAACATCGTAGCCATTTGACTGCTCGCCGACAACACTCTCAAAAAGCGTTATCCAGGCGTAGACGGGAATGCCGTACTTGTGTGCCTCAGGTACGATGACTTCAAGCGGATCAATCAACTGCATCAGGTCCGGCCACTGACCACCGGTTTGCAAATCCCACTGCACCCAGGCTGTTTCCTGGCTCCGGTAGGCAACTCTACCTAGTTCGGAGATGCGGTAGTAAATACGGTCAATGCCGGCTGAAGCAAGGTCGGCCACAATCCGGGAATATATTTGCTCTGGGGTGTCATTAGGAAATTTCTGAGCATACACCATATAAGGTCCGCAAGCATCCCAGTTGACGCAGACCTTCGGCCGGTTGGACCATCCCTTTGGCCATTGGTCAAGCCCAACGCAAGAACGAAGTACGGATATGCCGTCCCCTACGTCCGTCATACCATTGCTGTTTACATCAGCGGAGGTTTGGTCGTCGTCTAACCCTACGACCATACGCAGTATCTGCGTGGCATCGCCAACATCCGCCTGGCCATCATTGTTCATGTCACCTCGGTACTGCTTATACCTAGCAGGAGAGACCGTAGGCTCTAACCCTCTTTGGTTCACTGCAGAGGCCGGGCTCCTGGTAGTGGAGTAGCTGTGTGAGCCGCTACACGCTGCAATTACAACTAAGGCAGTCGTCATAACGACAACAACTACAAAAGACCGTGCCATGCGAATCCCCCCACGGAAGTATGCTACATCACTTTGCAACGATTTCTTTTCGCCACCGGCACACCAACCTCCTCCCGCTTTTCATCCAGCGGACTTGACGAAGGCTAAGCCAGCAATACACCACCTTATATATTTATCGGCATAAATAGGAAGGTCTTTAGGTCGGTGTGAGGGAAGTGGTATATCTAAGAACCTCACGCAGTCAAGTAGGTTGAGAGGTACCTTAACGTGTTGGCAACTGAACTACAAACTATACAACTTAAGTCAAATGAGAAAATGGTGGTGGTCAAGCTCACTGCCCCTGCGCCTGACTGGGAGGAGCGCGTAGTTGGTCTGTTGAGCCACAAAGGCCAGCCATGGATCAATTGGCTGAGATTGGTCCTCAACGAGGAACTACCTGGCTTGAAAGTTCATTTTTATCTCGGCCTGCTGGGCGAGGAACTGGTAGGCAATATTATGACCACCGAGGCGGTTAGTCCCCAAGTGGGCATAGTGGGTCATGTCTTCACTGTTCCTGCCCACCGGCGTAAAGGCATTTGCACAGCGTTGATGGATACCCTTACTGAGGACTTTATTGACCGAGGGGGCCAGGCAATGACGCTGGGTACCGGTTATGACAGCGCCGCCTTTCATATATATGCAAGTTTCGGCTTTGAGAGCGTGGCCCAAACGGGGCGCATGATCTGGGAAGCCCAGCCCGGCTTCCTCAAAGATTATTTTGCTGCCGGTCCAACAACAGTAAGGGACATCGGCTGGTCGGACTGGGCACTGCTGGACCTATTGTATACAGTGAAAGACGGTGACTTTATGCGCAGTGTGCGCTTTGCCCAGTATCGGCCAGCTTCTTACGAAGGTTTGTTCCCCCAGCTTCACGACCTGCTCGACCAGCCATCGGCTCAGTCTAAAGTCCTGGAGAAAGAGGACGGAGAGGTAGTGGGCCACGCTACTTTGCTGCCTGACCCGCGCTGGCAAAACAGCGTGTTGCTGCTGGACCTGTTCGTCCATCCCAACTTCTATGAAGGCGCTGGAGAGCTGCTGGCGGCATTACCCTTCCCGGCTGACGCCAAGATTCAAGCTTTTGCTGAGGCCACCTCCGAGGCCAAGATTGCTCTGCTCAAAGGCCGAGGCTTGCAGGAAGAGGCCATCCTACTCCGTCAACTGACAGTTGATGGCGAGCCGGTGGATGTGGTGGTGCTGGCCAAAGTCCCGTAACACATAAATCTTTGTTATTCTGCTGTTAGGGGGAAACCCTATGCCTACTGTAGCAAGCGAGATCATAGTAGAGGCGCCGGTGGATGAAGTCTACGCTATGGCCAAGGACATTGAACGCTTCCCTGAGTTTATGGCCGATGTGCAGAGCGTAGAAATACTGGAAGATGACCCGCCGCGGCGAGTGAGCCGCTGGGTGGGGATAGTAAAGGAGTTCAACCGGACCATAACCTGGATTGAGGAGGATTGGTGGGATGACCAGCAACACCGATGCAGCTTCCACCAAACCGAAGGCGATTACAGCCAATATCAAGGGGAGTGGAAGTTTGACCACCACCCCCAGGGCACCCAGATTTATCTGAAGATTGACTTTGAGTACGATGTGCCCCTCATCGGCGCCCTTATCAAGGGCCTGCTGCAGCGGAAGATGCAACAGAACTGTGAGTCAATGCTGGCTGCCCTCAAACAACAAGCCGAGACCAGCTAACCTTACCCCGACCTTCACTGTCTTCCCGGGCGATACAGCTTATAACGGTATGCCATAGGTCTCCCCATACAGCAAATTGGCTTATCACCGGGGCAGGCGGTCCGCACAGACGTTAAGAGCCACGGGTTACAGGTTGAGGAACGATAGAGGCAACTCTGGAGTCTACGGTCGGCCGGAGAGGATTCTCTCGGCAATAGTCGCCGTGTCTATCTGGAAGTTACCATCCTGGATACGCTTCTTGAGGGCTGCTACTTTGTTTTGACGTATTTCCGGAATCCGGGATAGCGCTTCCTTGGCCCTCTGAATTTCTACCGCCCGCTGGCTGAGCACTACCTGGTCAGCCTGACCCGCAGCCCCAGGTGCGCTAACTGCGCCAGCTTCTACGCTGCTGGGTGCCGAGGTCTCCGCAGGCGCCACAATCTTACGTTGTGTACGTGAGATTTTATCCGGGTCAATTCGCACGACGATAACTCCTCACCAGCGGGAAGTGGGTAGGAGACAACAGCCCGTCTCCTCATACTTCTGGAGCGCGGGCCGACATTAGCCTTGTGTGCTGGCAATTTATATTATAGCAACATCAGCCGATGGTTGCAACCTCCCCCACCGCAACCGGGGGTCACCGGCTCATAGAAGCCTTGATTTTGGCTATCTCTTCCTCGGACAATGGACCGACAAGCGCAAAGCAGTACTTGCCCTGCGTCCACACATGTCCCGCCTGACGCGGCTGCGGTGGTCGCAGGCAGCAAGGAGCCTGAAACAAGGAGAACGTATCCAGGCCATTAGAGAAGGGCAGCCACAGTATAAAGTGGCCATCGTGACGACTTACCGCCACCGCATCGCGCTCCAGCCGATAGCCGGAAGGAACATAGTCAGGGATTATGGCCCGGAAACCCGCCTGCTTCTCGGCGATCTCCAGCCGAACGCGATTAAGCGGCGGAGGCACATGCTGAAGACGGGCCTTAGGCGGGGGCCTGAAGGTAAATAAATCAGCACCGAAGTCAGGATGATAGTCTATTTGGGTAAAGTAAGCCGAGTAGATAAGCTGACCGCGCGGATCAAAGCGGTGTATCTTTAATTTCACAAAAGTATGCTTGTCTATCCATAACCGCCGCAGGTCCCGCCCATCACTACCCGTTATCCGCATCTTATACGCAGTCCGGCCTGCTACTTTCTCCTCGCCCTGATACTCGACCTGGAGATGCTGGTGAGCAGCCCGTAGTGCCGCCAGTTGGCGTTGGTGTAAGGCAGGTACGGGGGGCACCCGGCTGATGATTAACCGCCGCGTAGTAGGATAATACTCCCACCGCTGGTGCCCGTTACATACTTCTACCCGCCCCTGCTGCTGGGGAGGGTAGAGGACAGTGATACGTTCCCGATTGCCCGGAGCCCGCTGTATCTTCTGCTGGTAGCCGGCTACTTTCTTCCCGTCGCGGAATATGACGATATCCCGCATACCCTCATAGGCTACGGTGCCTTCGGCCTGGATGCTGCGCTGGACCACTTTCCATGCCCAATCCTCTTCTGCCCAACCCCGTCCCGGCAGCCAACCTAACAATGCTAATCCCATCGCAACTATAACACCCAGACTGATGGGGTGATTGCAGCGGTAATTACCCAACCATTGGTGCCCGGCAGTAGCAATTTTACTATCTATTGTCTTGGCTATTACTGGAGCATTACCACACATAGCTCAGCTATTCTGTGTATGATATAAGCTGGAGGCCTGGGTCATCTCCCAGCGGACGATTTCGCACGTACTGACGGTGCCGCAGACTAAATTCTTCCCACAACGAATCGGCGGACTGCCCGGTAGTTTCGGCCAACATAGTGCCGCCCTCAGCCGAGGTTGCCACCATTGTGGTTACACTGGGCATTGGCGCCCCAGCCTGCCCGGAACTGCGCAGAAACAGCCCCCCGACCGATATCGCCACCAGGATAGCAGCCACGGCTGCCAATCCCATTGCCGGCTGGATGATAGGCACCGGTGGCCGCAGCTCGCGGGGGAACAGTTTCCGGTACCATGGCAACGGTTGGGGAACCTCAAGCTGGCGTAGCCGCTGACGGACCCGCTCACCGAAAGTCGCCGGCGCCTTTTCAGCAGGAATCTCTCGCAGTAGCACCTCCACCACTTCCATCCGCCGCACATATTCTCGGCATGCCCCGCACTGCTGCTGATGCTCATCCAGTTGCTGCTCCAACCGGCTGCTTCGCTCCCCGCGCGTTGTCCACACTATTATTTTGCGAAACTTACTACAACGCATAATCACCACAGCTTCCCTTCAGGCAGATCCGTTACTCATTATTACCTTGGCCGAAAGGCAATTCTTTCCCTGTCAGTCGCTCGGCCAGTATATCGTGCAATTGGTTGCGGGCGTTGAAAAGTCGGCTCTTGACCGTGCCCAGCGGACAGCCAAGAATATCGGCAATTTGCTGGTAACTGAGCCCCTCCAGATCGTATAGGACTATCACTGTCCGTAGCTTCGGCGACAGGGTGGTGATAGCCTCTCTGACCGCCTGTTGGGTCTCGGCAGTTCCTACCTGCTCAAAGGGACCGGGCCCTTCATCAGGCCACTGTCGTGGCACCTGGTCCTCGTCGGTGAGCACCGGCTGCTCCAAGGAAACCGACCCCTGGCGCTTGCGGCGGCGTATCGTATCAATAGCCAAATTACTGGCTATCCGATACAGCCAGGTTTGAAAGCTGGATGCCCCGCGAAACTCACCCAACGCCTGGTAAGCCTTGACAAAGGTCTCTTGGGCAATATCTTCGGCCTCGGTACGGTCCCGTATCATACGCGCCACATAGTTGTAAATATTGTCTTGGTACTCATCAACTAACGCCCCGAAGGCTTCCTGATTGCCTTGCTGGGCAGCCACAACCAGCTTATCTGTAACTGCAGGGCCGCTGTTGCCAGTTATTACCATCGTAGACGCCTTCCCACCGCCAAAGTTCACTCCCTATCAGGGGGCAGACCGGTAGAACCCAGATAAATATTGCGGTCGAACATCCAGTGGCGGGCCCACTGCCCCTCCTGGTCAGCCTGCTGCTGACGAAATGTTTGATATCCCTCCACCCGGGCATCCAGATTATCCGCGTAGTGCAGAGCACAGGCTTCTGGCGTCGCCGGTGTTATCGGCGCTCCCCACTCTCGCTCCCCATGATGGCTCAGCAGTGTGTGAGTTAACAGGGCCGCTAACTGCTCAGGAAAATCAGGCAACTCGGCGATCTTTTGGTTCACGATTCTATCAGTAAGAACCACGTGGCCCACAAAGTTACCCACATCGGTGTAATCAATAGCCATTTCCCCTGTTAGCTCGTCAATCTTACCCAGATCGTGGAGCAAAGCCGCCGCCACCAGCAAATCACGATTCAAATCGGGGTGTAGTCGGGCGGCTGTCTTAACTATCTCGGTCACGTTGAGAGTGTGCTCAAGTAATCCGCCCACATAGGCATGGTGCAGTGCCTTGGCCCCTGGGATCCGTGCAAACTTGCTTAGAATCTCCTCATCGTCAAATACGGCCTCGCACAGGGCTTTAAGGTTAGGCTCCCCAATCTCTTGGATATTCTCGCGCAGTTGCTGGAGCATTTCCGCCAGAGGCCGGGCGCTAACTTTCACAAAGTCCCCTTTGTCATACTCAGACGGGCCCAGAGGCCCAAGTCGCTGGACGATTATCTGGCTCTGTCCCTGATACTCCTCGACCCGCCCCCGCACCTGGATTACCTCGCCGACCTTAAAACTGCTGGCGACCTGCTCAGCATTGTCCCAGACCCGAGCTGGTATCTCACCGGTGCGGTCGCCTATTGTTAATGCCAGATATTGGCCCTCCTTATTGCGAAAGGTCCGCAAACTCTTATCTTTCACCACAAACGGTGCGTCTACCGTCTGGTTAGCTTGTAGGTCACTGACCATCTGTTTGGCCATATCAATCTCCTCTTCAAGGCTCTCTCGTAGGAGCGACATTTTATCCGCCTCTGGCGGACTCTGTCGCGATCAGGTCAGGGCAAAGGTGGCCCTCAGGCAAGATGCCTGAGCCACTGAGCACGTGCCGTTACTGCCCACTGCCCACTATCCCTTCTCACACATACTTGGGCCGACCGGGTATCGGCGAACCATCAGGCTCCAACCGCAAGCAGCCCAGGTGTACTCCCGCCGCCTGCTGAGCGGCTCGGGGTGCAGTTAGCAGCAGCCGGCTGTCATTATAATCAATTGCCCGCAGCAAGCCCAGACACAGGCCCAGATTGTCCTCAGTTAACAGGCCCACCAGCAGCCCCCGCCACGGCTCGGGGTCGCCGACGGCTTGGTACTGCTCGGCAGAGGGCAGATTAATCACCGCCCTGTCGGCCAGCGACAGCCACTGGACGCTGCTACCCATCAACCAGGTGGCGAATCGCTGCTGGCGCCACTTCTGGCGATCCTGGCGCGTCTTTTCGTTTCCTGTCCCTACGGGCAATAGCTCAACGATGCTGACCCGGTCGTCACGAGCGAATGGCGAGGTCAAATGAGATAGGTGTCCTGGCTGGCTGACTACTACTACCAGGGCAGGGTTGAGCAATTGAATCTTAGCTGTCTTTAGAGATATTGCCCCGGGTCCCTGCACATATCCACTGGTATCAATAATGACCATCTGTGCCCCAGCGGCTTCGGCTCGCTGCACCAATCTCACTGTCCCGGACAGGCACCATGCGGGCCGCCGGGCCGGGGTGGTATCACCGACAAAATAGAATTCCCCCTCGTTGGCGTCAACAAACCGCCAGCCCACTGCCGCCGGCGGCCCCACTCGCGACTGGCCCAGGTCAGCATCCACCACTGCCACCCGCCGATCTCCAGCCAGTTGCTCAGCCAGCCACCAGCATAAAGTAGATTTACCCACATCAGTATTACCGATTATTATCAGTCGGCCCGGAGCCTGCCGAGCCTGGTCTATCAATTGCTCCCACTCGGCGGGAACAATCAAGTCGCTGGACAATTGCTGCTGCGGCCATTTGTCATTCATCGGCGGCAATTATGCTCTCCGCTGGTGCCTGACCTGTCAACTGTTAGCCAGAATCTCCCGTAACCGCAAGGCATTTTGCGGTGCATAACCCTCAATATCATTGTCAAAATAGACAAAGATGTCGCGCTCCTGGCCAGCGGCTTCAGTAAGTTGCTCGGCCCACCAGCCGAGTTGTTCATCACTGTAATTAGACGCATATAGTTTTTCGTGGCCGTGCAATCGGGCATACAGGAAGTCGGTCGTAACCACGGTTTTCAGGGGATAGTCGGGAGTATCAGCCCAGACCAGAGCACAGTTGTGCTCCTGGAGCAGAGCATACACCTCTTCGCAAAACCAACTGTCGTGCCGAAATTCCCAAGCCCAGCGCTGGTCAGGGGGGCGCAATTGCAGGAAACCCTCCAGCCGAGCGGCATTAAGGTGAAAGCCTGATGGCAGTTGCCAGAGAATGGGCCCCACCTTCGGCTGCATCGGGGTCAGAGCCTCCAGAAATCGCTGCAGGGGCTCCTGGCAGTCAGCCAGTTTCAACCGGTGGGAGATGTACCGGCTGCCTTTGACGGCAAACAGGAAGTTGTCGGGGGTCCGCTCCTGCCAACCCTGAGCCGTTTTCTGCTGGGGCAGACCGTAGAAGCTGGCATTCAACTCCACCGTGTCAAAGACCGTCGTGTAGTGCTCCAGTTCCTTACCCCGGCCAAGGTCTTCGGGGTAGAAGACTCCCCGCCAGTGCTTATAGGACCAGCCCGATGTCCCTATCCTTTTATCCGCTATGGCTCATCACTTCTTGCCATCTTTGCCCTGGCCGGGTAGTGCCGGACCCGCTCCATATTCCTTTAATGCTTCGGCAAACTGGCGCAGGCGATCCTGAACCGCTCCGTGCACCGTGCCCTCCGGGTAGTTTCCTTCCTCATCCGGCTCACCCGCCGGCATCCCGGTCAGTATCTGTAATCCTTCATCAATGGTCTCCACGGCATAGATGTGGAACTTATTGTCCTGGACGGCTTGGACGACTTCCTCCCGCAGCATCAGGTGCCGAACATTGCCAGCGGGAATGATGACTCCCTGCTCGCCGGTTAGCCCTTTGACTTTACAGGTCGCGAAGAAGCCTTCAATTTTGCGGGTTACCCCACCTACTGGCTGTACCTGCCCGTGTTGGTTGACTGACCCGGTCACGGCCAGGCCCTGCTTGATGGGAATTTCGCCGAGGCTGGAAAGCAACGTATATAGCTCGGCACACGCCGCACTATCGCCTTCAACTTCCTCATAGCTTTGCTCAAAACTGATTGAGGCGGCACAACTCAGAGGAAACCGTGAGCTGTATTTCTGGCCCAGGTAGCCGCTGAGAATGAGCATACCTTTGTTGTGGATGGGGCCGGAAAGCTCGGCTTCTCGCTCAATGTTGACGATACCAGTCCGACCCAGGAAACTACGGGCGGTGAGGCGAGTGGGTTTACCGATCATGTAATCGCCCAGCGGCAGCAAGGCGATACCGTTGATCTGCCCGACAGCCTCACCCTCGGTATCCACCATTATCGTCCCCTGCTCAATCAATTCCAGAATCCGTTGTTCAATGCGGTTCGACCGCCAGATATGATGGTCAATGGCCTGTTGGACATCTTCAACTGTTACCGCATCACTGTTGCCGTTCTCATTAGCCCAATGGGCCGCCTCCCGGACCAGATCCGCCACCTCCACGAAGCGGGTGGTAAACTTGCCCTGATCGCCAGCAGCGCGGGCTCCATACTCAGCTATTTTAGCCACTGCCGGCGCCGAAAAGGCCGGCAAATCCTCCATCTGGCAGCGCGTCGCCACAAAGCGAGCATACTGCTGCAAGGCCTCCTCACCGCGGTCCATAACAATATTGAAGTCAGCCTTCACTTTGAAGAGCTTGCTAAAATCTTCGTCATAAGTATAAAGCAGGTAGTAGAGTTGGGGACTGCCCAACAACACCACTTTGACATCCAGGGGGATAGGCTCAGGTTCCAGGCTCACCGTGGATAGCCACCGGAGTTGGTCCTGGAGTGATTCGACGCGAATCTCTTTGTTTTTCAGACAACGTTTGAGCGCTTCCCAGGCAAACGGGCGGCTCAGGACTGCTTTGGCCTCCAACAGCAGGTAGCCGCCATTAGCCCGGTGCAGAGCGCCGGGTTTGATCATGGTGAAGTCGGTCACCAGAGCTCCCATATGGGTTTGGTGTTCTATCTGCCCGGTCAAATTGTCAATAGTCGGATTAGACTCAAACACCACCGGCGCTCCTTCCATATCGCTGTGGCCTAATAGCAAATTGAGCCGGTACCGGTCGTAAGGGCTTCTTTCCAGCGACGGAAAGCCGGGCGGCATCGGTAACTGGGGGGTCTGCTCCTCACCATCGCGGAACTGGGCCACATTCTCAATGAGGTCTTGTTTCATCTGCGCCAGTTGTTTGACCACTTCCGGATACTGCTGATACTTGGCTTGCAAATCGTCAAAATAATGTCCGGCGGCGAATTCAACCACCTCGCGATCCAGTTCCTTGACCTTCTCGCGCACTTCTTTTTCCTGCCGCTGACTGTGGCGCAGAATATCAATCAGCTTGTCTTGCAGCTCTTCCCGTCTACGGTCTACAGCCTTGCGCTCCTCCTCAGGTAGCTTGGCATAGTCCTGAGGACTCATCATTTCCCCATTAGTGGCCGGAGCTACCACTAACCCGCCCGGCCCCCGGCCCACGGTAAAGCCAGCCTCGTCAGCCTCCTGCTCAAATTGCTGAAGCCGCTCGGCCCGCTGCTCGCGGAAGTCTTTGAGCAACTCGTCGCGCTGGTTCTGGTAGTCCTCGCTGTCAAAGGCACGAGTAATGGCCTGATTGATATCCTCAATTAGTTCATCAATATCCTCGCGCAGTTCGGAACCCTTCCCCGCCGGCAGGCCAATAGCCCGGGGCGCACGCGGGTCCTCAAAGTTATATACATAGCACCAGTCATCCGGCTGCGGCCGGGTCTTGGCAATACGCTCCAGAGCCTGGCGGGTCATAGTTGACCGACCAGTGCCCACTGGACCCAGTACAAAAACATTGTAGCCTTCGCTGGCGATGTTCGCCCCAAAGTCTATCGCAGCCATCGCCCGCTCCTGCCCTATGGGGCTGGCCAGCGGCTCCAGTTCCGCCGTCGTCTCAAACCCCAGCGCCTGCGGGTCACAGACCCAGCGAAGCTGGTCAGGCTTTACCCGATATCTATTATCATCCACACTCCCGGTATTAACAACTATGAGTGCGGGCCCGATCTTGCCCGGTCGCTACCATATATATTAGTCATTCAGCAGCCTATTCCTCCCTCTACTCGGAGCGCGGTACCTGCTATCCAATAGATAACTCCCTCTGGCGAGACGGTTGCAAAAGGTAATTACGCGTGGCTGGCGAGAATAGATTGTATGAGTTTGGCTGGGCAAAGCTAAGCATATATCGGGCACCCTTCGGCAAGCTCAGGGCAGGCCCTTCGGCAGGCTCAGGACAGAGAGGGTGCCTCTCCGCATATTCGTCAGCGCGTAGGCGGGGTTCTCTCCTTCGGCAGGCTCAGGACGGTGAGCTTGCCGAACCGCAACCCGCTCGGATTGGCGCAGGTTAGAGAACCTGCGCTACGCGAGGGGCGGGCAAGCGAAGGCCTGGGCTACGCGGGGGGCTTTAGCAACGGCAGTCGGGGCACCCTTCGGCAAGCTCAGGGCAGGGCGGGTGCCCCTCCCACGAGTTTTGCAACAGTCTCATGTTAGAGGCTACCGCCGTGAGGAAACAACTGCTGCGGGGGTCTCAATCGGTCTGTAAGGGGGCTGATCTAACGACAATAGATAAGAAACTATGCCATCAGGCTTTTTCGTGCCACAGGTGGGCGGCGGGCGCGGCCATAACTTTATCAAATATCTCGGCCTCAGTTAGCTCCTGGCCCATCCAATCGGCAAACATCTCCACTACCGGCACCGGCACCTCCAGCTTCAGGTACTGCCCCATTTGGGTAACTACCTCAATACCAAACAAAGCACCCGCTCCCGCCCCGCCGGCTATGAGCTTCAGATTTCCCTTGCCCAGAGTATATCCGGTAGCCATCTGGAGTCCGTCAAGCATACAACTAAACGGCGTCTGGGCCGGTCCCCGGACGGTTACGGTAGCGCCGAAGTACTTCCCACAACCCAACCGCTCTAACATCCACAGACCCAACCGGTAGCCCAGGACCGCATACGGCCCCAAATGCCCGTGAAATTGGCGCAGCCGATGCACGATCTCCTGGCGCGAGAGCTCTTCCTCAATGGCAGTAACCTGGGGATGGTTGCTCTGAGCACAGCAATCACAGGCCAAGAGGATAACCCCAGCCAAGCTCATCAGTATCAAACTGGAAAGCATTGTTTTACCTCAGTGTGTCTGAACAGTATTACCCCGCATACTGCGTGTCCCAGTAATGCCGCCAGATGTTTTCCGGAACCACGCC
>JALGTV010000096.1 GCA_029821215.1 Candidatus Zipacnadia bacterium
CCTGACCTTCGGCAGCGTCCGTATCGTCAGATCGTCGCCCAGCGGATCAAGCACCAGTGCCAACCGAGTATTGTCGTTTTCATTCTCTACAATGACGATTACCTCACTGTAATGTCGCCCAAGCCGGTGATAGAATCTCACCGCCCGGCACCAGCGCGACTAATGAAGCAGCCACCTAAACAAGAATAGCGCCAGCAGTTGTACCACACGACGAATCCACTTGACAATCATATTCACACAGACTCGGGCGAGCAGTCGCCAATCATTCTATCCGCCACGGTCGTCGAACCAAGCAGTGCGCCGCCCACTCTCAATAAGCTCCTCCCCCCCACTTTCCATTCTCCATGCATGATCGGAGCAATAACCATCTGGGCTATGTGCTGGCCGTGGCCCATTACCAAGGGTTCCTCGCCCAGGTTTATCAGCCCAACCCTGACGGTTCGGTCGGCATCAATGGCATCTGGGACTCGATATTTCCCAGAATGAAGAATCACTTCGGCCTCAGAGTGGCAAGGTCCGTTCATAATAGCTTAGGGGCTTGGGCGTAGCAGGGACACGCTATATACCAGAGCAGTACTGCCCTACTATTGGGAGGCCGGCCCGTTGACCTAACCACCACTGTTGTTAACCTTATGAAAGTCAAGTTAGGTGTGCGTTTCATAGGAGTAGAGTGGAGTTACCACAGTGTGTAGCCACCGTCAATGACCAAATCGTGGCCGGTGGTATAGCTGGCGGCATCGGAAACCAGGTAGATTACTCCGCCGACCAGTTCCTCTGGCTCGCACAGCCGTTTCATTGGGATAAGTCCACGCCAGCCCTCGTGGTACTCAGGCACAGTCTGAGTCATCTCGGTGAGCGTGTAGCCCGGGCTGACAGTGTTGACCCGGATGTTGTCTTCCGCCCACTCAGCAGCCATGCTGCGCGTCATGTGGATCATACCTGCCTTGGAAGTGTTGTAGGAGACCTGATCCTGCGGTCGATTGACAATATGCGCCGACATTGAGGCGATATTGACGATTGCGCCACCGCCAGCCGGGATCATCCGCTTGGCTACTTCCTGACAACATAGAAAAGTCCCAGTCAGATTAGTGTCTATCACCTTGCGCCATTCTTCTTCCTTCATTTCCTCTGCTGCTTTCAATATCACAATTCCCACGCTGTTTACCAGAATATCAATCTTACCCAATACGCGCAGCACTCGCCCGACCATACCGGTTACCTCTGCCGCTTTTGTCACGTCACAGACAATGCCCTCCACTTGCACCTCGTAGGCCTCCGTCATTTCAGCGACAGTATTGTTGAGGTTTTCTTCGTGAAGGTCGGCTATCGCGACAGCGGCACCGAACTCCGCCAATCCCTCGGCACAAGCGCGACCGATGCCCCGCGCACTGCCAGTAACCAAGGCGGCCTTCTCAGTCAGGTCAAATAGCTCCTTAATAACCAATGTAGATCACTCCCTTCGGGCAATAAGGTAGGACTATTTTCTGGGCAATAATTCGCCTCAAATTGCCGTAGTCCTTTTCGGGAGGAACCAATGCAGCAAACATAAATATAGCAAGAAAGCATATGAGAAATATCGGTATTACGCAATGGTTGAACAAATAGATATGCATGTGGGACGAATGCTGGACGTGCTGCGCTGCTTCAACCAATCCGATTGGTGCTGTGGAGATGGGAGATGGTTTTTGGGGTCCCTGGATGGATAAGAATGTCCGCAAGGCCATTCCGGAATTCTACAAGCTTATGGAGGAGCACGGGACAATAGACAACTTCCGCTGGCAGGCGGAGAGCGAAAACGTAGATTTTGACTATCCGATGAAGGGCTCTTTCGCCAGTGAGTCGGATGTGTACAAGTGGCTGGAAGGGGCCTGCCTGGTGCTGCAGTCGCATCAGTCGGCCCAGTTTCGCCCGACAGCCCAGGCTGTGACCGATCTCATCGCCGCCTCTCAGGGCGATGACGGATACCTATACCTGAATACTGTTGCCGGCGCGTACGAGAGTCCCAAGCAGCGTTTTACCAAGCTGTCTGGCTCCCACGAACTCTATTGTATGGGGCACCTAATGCAGGCGGCAATTGCCTGCTATCGCGCCACCGGGCAGCAAGAGCTGCTGGAGGTGGCCTGCCGCTGTGCTGATTACATCGGCACCGAATTCGGCCCGGGCAAGCGGGAGGAAACTGATAGCCATCCGGAAATTGAGATGGCTCTGGTGGAACTATACCGAACCACCGACCAGCAGCGCTATCTAGACATGGCTGGCTTCTTCATCAGTCAGCCCCAGCCCGTCCAGGACCTACCTCCTATCGCACAGCGCCCTGAGCTGGTGGGCCATGCGGTGCGGTCGGGTTATATCTGCTGCGGGGCCGCGGACTATTGTGCGGAAACTGGCGATCAGCAGTTGTGGCAGCATCTCGTGGAGCTGTGGGAAGACCTGGTCACCAGCAAAGTCTACATCACCGGCGGCGGGGGGGCCCATCACAGGGAGGAAGAGTTTGGGGAGGGGCTGATTGATTCACTTACAGAACTTAATGTGGGGCTAGACATTGTTTTCTCCTTTCAGCCCGGTAAGTTGGCCATACGGCCCGCAATGACGGGCTTTATGGCCAGATCTCTTTCCGGTAGTGTTTTTGTCATCGTTGTCTCACTACCCCCCAGCAGTTCCGATTTGCACAGACCAGCCATTAGAAGAAGGACCACGAGTACCTTTTCCTTAGCTGTTTGGGCAGCAGCAAGCAGTGGCCAGCAGTCCTCCTCGATAGGCACCCTGGGGTGTTGAGACTTTGCCTTGGGCAGTGAGACAGAGGCAATCGGATTGCTGTCCAACAGCCCTACATTCACCATGTGACTAAACCAAGACCTCAGGGCGTAAATCCTGCGCCGGATAGTTGCAGGGGCCAGATGTGCAATCTGAGCAGCAAAATGATGGGCATGAAAGCTCTTCACGTCCTCTACAATCGCCACGCCTTCGGACCGAAGAAACTCGAGAAGCTGCTCTGCGTCTCGTCGGTAGGCCGTCAGGGTTCTGGGTGAACAATCACGATAATCCCCCAGGTGGGTAAGAAAGTGCTCAAGGGCTGCGTGCAGACCAATACTGCACATTCTGTGCGTTCCCGTTGTTCTATCTGGCGACGGACAGGTAAGATTAGGGATGGTTGTATCTGCAATCTGCGCTCTCATAGCTGCCCTCCTTATCACTGGACGGTGGACTCTGTTAAGTCAAAAGCCAGACAACTCGGACTACAGTTACAACTGTAGTGAGGTCGTCTGGCTATGATTATCCCCCTGCCGGCCAGGGCCTGCAATTCCTATTTCATCAGGCGCTTCCTCTGGATTCCAATTCTACAAGCCGTTCAAATTGGAACAAGATATCCAGGGCCGAGGGCTTAGCATTTTCGGCTTTCTGGATGGCAACATCCTCAGCTTGCTGCCATAATTGGCGTAGAAATTCGCAGGCTTGCCAATCCTCTTCAAACCAGCTTGGTCTGACTTTACTGGCTTGTTCTTGCCAAGCCTCTATCGTCCTGAGTTGGGTATAACTCTTCTGGCAGCCCGCCGTGCCACAACATGCACCCCACCCGATGTAAAATTGCCCACACACGGGTACATCTTCTGGTCGGCCGCCCAGCACGTAGTCCATGTGATTGCGCCATCTATCTCCAGGCATTGGACACCGCCGCAGCTGGGGCTTACCGGGCAAGGCGGTTCTGATTAGCAGGTGGTAAGCTTCCCACATCCACCTGTCAGGTGTCATTCCTTCCATAGTAGGATCTTTAGGGCGCAGGGCCGTCAAATTCAGATGTAGGTAGAATGCTTCACCTTCCGTATCACTTCTTATTTCGTGTGTTGGCAGATTACTCATGTCCTCCTCGGCTCTGTGTAATACTCTGTCCACAGCGGACAGGTCACTGAGGCTGAAATCCGGGAAGACCAGCTCCCCGTCCGCGTGAACCCGGCACGTTCCAGCGCAGATTCGGTCCGCCATCTCTTGCAGTACCCTGACACATTGGTAGAAGTCTGCCCGCCGCTAGGGCTGCGAGTCCCAGCTTCCTCCGAAAGGGGGGAATAGGCTATTTGTCTCTTTGCCAAACCAATAAGGTTTTGAGCTGCATTCCTCCTGCATCTGGGCGACTATTTGCGGGTCGGCGTTGAGAATGGTAGTGAGCCTGTCGTGAGCATTCTGGGGTCTGTCCAGGGCTGCTCCTCGGTCGAGCGGATGGTCTGCCGCTCCCCGCATCCATTATTTGTTTTCCAGTGCCAGCACATTCAGCGCCTCATGGTGTCCTGCTGTGGCGGCTGCCTCCACACCGTGCTCCCTCAGGACCTGTTCCTGCAGGTCTTTGGGCTCAGACTTCCGCCCCGCGTCTACCAGCATCTCAGTTATATCGGCAAAAAGATCTTCTATTGCCAAACGCTCGGACAACGACTGGTCAAGCTCCAATTCCTCAATATGGCAGCACGCCTCCTGTAGAATAGCTAATACCTTTGGGTATTGTTCCCTTTCCTTCAGCATGTTGCCCAGGCGCCAAAGCAGCTGGGCAATTTCGCACTTAATATCTTTGTCATCGTCTTCTATCCGCCGCAGTATCCTTACCGCTTCTTGCTGGTGTTCTATCGCCTCAGAAAACTTCTGATTGCGCCATATACCCTCGGCTATCTGGTGGACTATGTTTGCCTGAGCAACCACCACCTCATGCACACCCTGCCCCTCGGGTAACGGTAAGGCCGATAATGCCTTTTTCAACGTACTGACGCCGCTGTGCAAGTCACCGACCTGCACCTTGATCTCGCCCTTCTTGGCGATTGCCTGAGCTATTAGCAGTTTTTGTGATATATCGGAGAGGTCCTCGAGCTGTTCAGCGATATGGACAGCCTCCTGGCAGTATTCATATACCTGCGAGTACTCTTCACGGCGACATGCCAATTGCTCGGTAACCTCTATACGGGCTTGGCAACCCAACGGACCCAGACAGTCCGGATCTACTGAATCCAGCACGGCAATCACAGTGTCAAGCGCTATACCATGCATATGGCCGCCCGCTACGAAGACTCTCAACAGGGTTTGATAGCACTTCCAGATAATCTCCGACGGTAGCTCCAGCACCCCAGCAGCGCGGCAATTGAAGTCAGCCAGAAGTTCAATAGCCCACTCTCCACTTTTTGCGTTATATTCATTAAGCGTTTCGTCCAGTTGCAGTACGTCTTCTTCCGTTATCTGCGATAGATAATGGTCTATCACCCGCCGCCAGGGAAAGTCTGGGTCGTGATCGAGTGGTGCCTCAAGAAAGAAACGGACGACAGGATTGTCTGCATTAATCATTACTCCACCCCCGGATGGTAGACTATAGAAGTGGCCTAGAGAGCCTGCTTTTAGTTCCTAAGCCAACGCCGACACCAACCATATAGAATCGTATTGGACAATACCAGCGTGGTAGATGACCCTATATCATAGGTTAGTTACACACCCCGTATACTTCTCCCCTGTTGATACACAAACAGCGGCTTGAAAAAGCCAGTTCTTCATGATACCGGCGTGGATTAGTGGCAGCAGCACATTGGCGTGGTCCTGTCTATCTGGGCCCAGCCAGCAGCTTGGCAGGCTGGCTCAGCGACCATGACTTGGACGTAGATTAGA